>NZ_KV792947.1:0-1157 GCF_001808335.1 Oligella sp. HMSC05A10
ACGGTACGACCACCCTCACGGATAGCGAAGCGTAAGCCCTCTTCCATAGCGATAGGAGCGATTAACTCTACATCCATGGATACGTTATCACCAGGAAGTACCATCTCTTTGTCCGCCGGTAGTGTAATGGTACCGGTCACGTCCGTTGTACGGAAGTAGAACTGAGGACGGTAACCTTGGAAGAATGGCGTATGACGACCACCCTCTTCCTTAGATAAGATGTACACCTCAGCAGAGAAGTTGGTGTGTGGCTTAATGGTGCCTGGCTTAGCCAATACCTGACCACGCTCAACATCCTCACGCTTAGTACCACGGAGTAAGATACCCACGTTATCACCAGCCTCACCCTGGTCTAATAACTTACGGAACATCTCAACACCGGTACAAATGGTTTTCTGTGTTTCACGGATACCAACGATCTCGATCTCTTCACCCACTTTAATCACACCGCGCTCAATACGACCAGTCACTACGGTACCACGACCAGAAATTGAGAACACGTCCTCAACCGGCATCAAGAAAGTACCATCAACCGCACGCTCAGGCGTTGGGATGTAAGTATCTAAAGCCTCAGCTAAAGCAAGTACCGCTTGCTTACCTAATGGACCCTCGTCACCCTCAAGGGCTAAACGAGCAGAACCCTTAATGATTGGGGTGTCGTCGCCTGGGAACTCGTACATGCTTAACAACTCACGTACTTCCATCTCAACCAACTCAATTAACTCCTCATCGTCAACTAAGTCAGCTTTGTTTAAGAACACTACAATGTAAGGAACACCTACCTGACGAGATAATAAGATGTGCTCACGCGTCTGAGGCATTGGGCCATCAGCTGCTGAACATACTAAAATCGCACCGTCCATCTGAGCCGCACCGGTAATCATGTTTTTAACATAGTCGGCGTGACCCGGGCAGTCAACGTGCGCATAGTGACGAGTAGGCGTTTCGTACTCTACGTGTGAAGTAGAAATGGTAATACCACGCGCTTTCTCTTCGGGAGCTGCGTCAATCTGATCATAATCACGCGCATCACCACCGTACTCCTTTGCAAGTACAGTACAAATCGCTGCTGTTAAAGTGGTTTTACCGTGGTCAACGTGACCGATAGTACCAACGTTTACGTGGGGTTTGGTACGTTCAAACTTACCTTTTGCCAT
>NZ_KV792948.1:0-6329 GCF_001808335.1 Oligella sp. HMSC05A10
ATACAGGTCTCTTGCAACCTGTCGGGTTTGCCAATCTCGCTGGGCAAACAAAAAGTGCACGAACATAATTTTCGTGCACCCCTTGATTAACGGAGCTTAACAGGACATGATGACAAACTCATGACGATAGTTATTCAACACCCACTTATAAGCCAACACGTCAATCGGGCTTAAAATGACGTTAATTAGCTTTGCTTAATGTCATCAGAAAATACATACACTCATCAAACGTTAGCGCAAGAAAGCCTGATAGAGGTTTGACTGCCGCGCTTACTCGGGCATCAACCCCATCGATTTGGCATACTGTACGATGTCCATCATGACCTCGAACTGATCCAACTGTGACACCATGGACAGATACGGAATCACGTCCGTCTTAAAGCGGTGCTTGAGGCTCGGTTCACCCCCGCCTAGCGCGGGGTGAGGGGCCAAACCATACACCTCGTGTGACTGCAACGGCCCAAACTGCTGTTGGCAATAGGCCAGCTGCTTGATAAAGGAAGCGTTATCTTCCCGATCGGAGTCGAAAGAATTTAATTGGATAAAAAATTCAATCGCGGTCACAAAATCATCTTTTTCCCGTCGATCGATGCTCGGAAAAATGCGTAAATACTCCATGTCGATGGTTAAGGTTGACTTGGTGTGTGTGCCCATCACCGCTAACTCACCAAAGGCGTTGCGTCCCACCACTAAAAAATCATCCACCGCAGCCAAATCCGTGCCCTCTAAGCACTGGGCTAAAATGTCTGCGTAGTCCATGGGATTCACAAAGTGATAACTCCCCTGTTCGAAAGACGCAAAGCCGACCTTGTCCCAAATATAAAACAAAGTCTCTGGCAACACCGAACGGTACTGCGCAATAAAGTCTCCATCCGGCTTGTCACCGATGGAAAAATCGGTATAGGTACTTTCGATGTACTCCAGGTTTTCTTGAACTTTATTGATCGCTTTTTGACTTAACATCATGAACAAACCTCCAATGCTATATTTAATAATTCATCATCCGGCAGATGCTTGACTGCCTCATCAAGGGATTCTACCCGACTCAGTTGCCCTTTTTCTTTCCTATTCCAGCTGGAACCAATCGAAGAGTTCACATTGGATAAACCCAACTTCTCTGTTTTAGAGTGTATACCGCCTAACACCTGATCAGGATCGTGTAAAACCGCCAAAGTTTCCATGATCTCATAACTCTCAGTTTTGGCTAACGCTTTGGCTTCGTTTCGATTCATACCAGATTCTTCATACTCTCCACCCCGTTTTTTCGCTATCTCTTTTCTATGCTTCTCTCGGAGTTCCGCATGATTGACGCTACTGCCGCGTCCATGTTTCTTATAGAAATCACGGCCTTCCTTGTACTCTTTAACCGTCATGTTCTTTAGTGCAGCCTCTTGATTACTAAGCTGACTTTCGGTTTCATCACGTAAGTACTGTTGCTCTGTTTTATGTTTCGATCCCTTTGGATAGTCTTTGTTGATATTTTTCCTAGCCGCCGCTCTCGCATTAGGGGTATTGACTGGTTTAAAACATTTGACCCGATGTGGTTGCATGCGGGCTCGTTTAGGACCTCGAATTTTGCCACCCGGAGGCGATTTTGCTCTCCCTTTACCTACAATCCTCACCGCCTTATCTGTCATTTTACCAACCGTCGCCGTCGAACCAACGACTGGAATCATGGCAGCAGCCGAAAGAGCGGCATTTGTCTTATCACCTCTCGCTAAATAAATCAGTGCATTTGTGCCATCGGCTACTTCGCCAATCGCAGGCACCATACCAGCCACATCTAATGCTAAATGCGTGGCCTCCCATGGATTATTGACAACCCAAGCCGCGCCATCCGCTACTTTATCACTTAGCCAACTGGAGCTATCTGCCATATTGTCCCAAGCTCTACCAAAAAAACCTTTCTCTTCTACTGTCTCACCGCTCAACTGAGGATTGGCAGTAGCTGGTGTATTAGAAGATGGGACAGGTTGCCTCGTAACGCTGCCTTTGGTATTTCCTTGGTTCATTTAAGCACCGTTCATCCAAGCAAGATCGTTATGTCGGATAATCCTTTTCTTATTAACGCGCACACTCTGACTGTGCTCATCAAAATAACATTTTCCGCCCACGGTACCGCTTTTGATTCCTTTGGCCACACCTGCTTGAGCACCAAGCGTTGTCGCCACATAGCTGTGATCTAAAATAACAGCCTCCTCCCCATTAAGTCTCACGTTTGGACTCATATGTTTTGCCGCTGACAAATAAGCGACCACTGGGTATGGAACCGGCGGTGTCGAAGAACCAACTGGTGTTTTACAAACATCTGGCACAATGGAAATAATCATCCATTGCTCGCTCTTACGGGCCATAAAGTCATCTGCCATCTGCTCTATCCTTTAATCGTCAAAAGAGGGGCTTCTGGATTCACTTCAAAACGCGCCTCTATAACGCGTATATCTAACTCCGTAGGAAGCTGGATGCGATGCGTCAATAAAACATGATTCTGCTCAGGCTCAATAATGACCGTATCAATGTTGAGCATGACAGGAATAAACGCACCGTTATTCATTCGAAGCAAAATAAAGGCGCGATGGGTTGGCAGCTCAATCTCCCACGAACAAGTACCAGAAAGGTTAGTCAGCGCTATCTTCATGTGATTAGGAGGATAAGGAATTTGCTGATCTTCTGGCGCTCCGTTCCAGTAGGAAAAATCAAAGTCCTTAGGCAAATAAGGGTGACGGTGATTGAGCCACTCTGCATCATAGGTACCCGCGAGTGCCCGCCTTCTTTTAGTCGCTCTTGAAACAAAGCCTAAGCCAGCAGGAATAAATTCTGGTGTGTTACGTTGACGTTTCAGCTGATTAGCAAAACTGTCTAAAGTAAATGGATGCTCTGGATTTAAAATTCGAGGAGCAGTAAAGCTTATGCCTTCCTTAATCGCATCAACATACCACCGCTCAGCAAATCCGGTGCCGATAATATTATCTTCAAATGCCGTATGAGCAATGGGCGGGTTTGCCTCAGGATGCTCTGCCAACGCTGCTTCGCTAAGCCTGTCTTCATCTTGCAGTGCATCCGCATAAGGGCTATTTGTATAGATTTTATTCTCACCACCAAAGGCATATTGATAATCAATAGGCAGCGTAAGAAAAGGAGTTATCTCTGATTCTTCTAGCTTTGATGCATGGTAACGGTACGTTTTTTCACCTTGAACAATCAAGGTTTTGTCTAACAAAACGTGCCCACTACCATCTGTCATCACTACGTTAACTGGAAACGACACCACTGGCTCTACGCCCGGCACATAGGCAACTGCGTTAACAATGACATCACATAAAGGCTTATAGGGCGCAAAATCACTTTCATAACGAATAGATGAACGATTAACCTCCCCTGTGAATTCATCTTGTACGCATAGCGAGGGGTAGTGATTTTCATCAATCACACATTGACGGTTTTGCAACGAGTAAGCCACCTTCATCGCCACCACATGAAACGCTTGATCATCAACATCAAGCATCTTGTAGCACGCCGAATCAAAGGGGGTCAGGTTTCTAAATTCCACAACCTACCCCATTTAGTTAAGATCAATGTCTTGACCGTTACCGCTACTGATCTGTACGTGACCATCTGCTTCAAACTCAAAACGGACGCCTCTGATACGCACCAGACCATCGGGATGCAATTGAATGCTAGCTGGACCACATTGCCACTCAATCAACTGACCAGCCTGAACCCGCAGAATATCACCAACTTTTTCCTCGCGATTTTGACCAATTACCGTGATCTCATCACGATGAACTTTTTTTATGCGATCTTGTTTCACACATAATGTTTCATTGCGCTTCACTTCGGTATCCATATCCCGTTCAGCACGAAGGTATATCTGCTCCTGCCCCATTTTGTCCTCAAAACGAAAAATATTAGCAGTACTTCGGTCTCCGTCGGGACTAGAGCGCGAGAAAAAACCCATCTGCGTGGCATTTTCTGGTAAAGACCAAGGTGGTTCACTGCCTTGGTTATACACTCGTCCAGTAATCATCGGATAGTCCGGATCACCATTTAAAAAGTCCACAATCACTTCATCACCAACTCGGGGAATTTGAATCGCACCATGATTAGCCCCTGCCCAAGGGTGACTCACTCGAATCCAGCACGAACTATTTTCATCGCTTTGCCCATAGCGATCCCAGAAAAACTGAACTTTGACTTGACCCAGATCATTAGTCCAAATTTCCTGTCCCTTAGGGCCCACCACCACAGCGGTTTGCGGACCATAGGTTTTCGGTTTAGGGTGTTGTAGTGGCGGATAATAGGGTTCATCAGCGCGTTGCACCGTCAAATACAGCTCAGCAATACGCCCTGCGCGCTCCTCCTCAGTAGAATGATAGGGATTCTCTCTGAGGTTAAACCGAGTTTCTACCACCAAATAAAGCTCATTTTCTTCATGCCGTGGGTAACCACGTAACGTAAAGCGTGCTCCAGTCGTCAAGCCAAGAGCGGTGCTTAAGCAGGTTTTCTGATGCGCTAAATAATTAAAATAATGCAGGCGACGCTCGGCGTGATAACTACCCATATCCAAGTCACAGTAATTACCAGGCCATTCATAAACTTGGGTCATAGGTAAGTACTTGTCAGGATGCTGCGAATTGTAGCGTAAATCCACATTGGGTTTACGGTAGTCGTAATGACTAGTTTCAAGGTGACTGCTATGTAGTCGCCGTACGCTTTGCCAGTCGCTGATATAGTGTCGTTTAGCGCGCAAACCCAAGGCCTCATCCGGAAGATAATCAATCTCTTCATAGCCCTCAATTAGAGGATGCGCTTCATTGCTATTGTAAAAATGCACTTCATGCCGATCGTCAAAATGCTTAAATTGATAATGAACACCTTCCAACTCTAATAAGCGACTGATAAAATTGAAATCTGATTCATCATATTGCACGCAATATTCACGCACCTCATAGCGTTGACTTTCTCTTAAGTGAAACTGACAAATCAAATTGTAGGGTTCAAGCACCTGCTCGATGATCTGTTGCGTACTCAAGTTCTGAAAGATCCGAAAGTTACGGTTCAAGGTCGCCAACCACAAGGTAGGACGCACCACCGCTTCATAACGCCAATATCGCTGCTCAGGGTCGGCTGCTCCCAGAAAAGCCCATTCGCTCACAAAACCATGCAGATACCGAGGCACACCAGGGGTGGCCAACTCAATACACAACGGCTGATTCAAACAGTCTTCATCTTTTAAAGACTGGGCGGGATGCAAAAGACGAATTTTAAAGGTATACAAATTCGACAGTCCCTCACTACCTTCGAGGGACTCAAAGAGAAAACCCGCAGACACATCATAATGAGAGGTCAAAGGCGGATTAAAATAAACCGTTGCAAGTCGTTCGGGCTGAAGCCAAGATAGAGTGGTCACTACACACCTGTACTTTCTGTCACTAAAAAAGTGCACGAACATAACCTTCGTGCACCCCTTGATTAACAGAGCTTAGCAGGACATGATGACAAATTCATGACGATAGTTATTCAACACCCACCTATAAGCCGACACGTCAATCCGGCTTAAAATGACGTTAATCAGCTTTGTTTAATATCATCAGAAAATACATACAGTCATCAAACGTTAGCGCAAGAAAGACATTAAGTAGCTTCAGTTTGAGTCAGCAGCCGCTCCTGAACATGTAAAACCGCCATGACCATAGTTAGTTATTCCTACATCCCCTGCTAGAGGTTTGACTACTGCATTTACTCCGGCATCACCCCCATTGATTTGGCATACTGCACGATGTCCATCATGACCTCGAACTGATCCAACTGCGACACCATGGTCAGATACGGAATCACGTCCGTCTTAAAGCGATGCTTAAGGCTCGGCTCACCCCCGCCTAGCGCCGGGTGAGGGGCCAAACCATACATCTCGTGCGACTGCAATGGCCCAAACTGCTGTTGGCAATAGGCCAGCTGTTTGATAAAAGAGGCGTTATTTTCCCGATCGGAGTCAAAAGAGTTTAACTGCGTAAAAAACTCTATCGCGATCATAGAATCTTCTGTTTCCCGCCGATCGATGCTCGGAAAAATACGTAAATACTCCATGTCGATGGTTAATCGCGACTTAGTGTGTGTGCCCATCACCTTTAGCTCACCAAAGGCGTTGCGCCCCACCACTAAAAAATCATCCACCGCAGCCAAATCCGTGCCCTCTAAGCACTGCGTTAAAATGTCTACGTAGTCCATGGGGTTCACAAAGTGATAACTCCCCTGTTCGAAAGACGCAAAGCCGACCTTGTCCCAAATATAAAACGGGCCTGTAAATAATTTTGTGTAACTTCCTTTAA
>NZ_KV792949.1:0-27847 GCF_001808335.1 Oligella sp. HMSC05A10
CTGTCGGGTTTGCCAACCTCGCTGGGCAAACATACAAAAAAGCCGAGAAATCCATTCTCGGCTTTTAAGTCACAGCATTAAGCGTAATTACATCTTACTATCGTTAGATGCCCGTGCTAAGCGGCGGGTAATATACTGCTGCTGCATGATGGAGAGGATGTTATTCACAACCCAGTAAAGTACTAGACCGGCTGGGAACATAAACATCATGGCACCGAAGACTAACGGCATAATCATCATGATACGCGCTTGCATTGGATCCGGTGGGGTAGGATTCAATTTAAACTGCAAGAACATGGTTGCTGTCATGATGGCCGGTAGGATAAAGTACGGATCGGCCACGGCTAAGTCCTGAATCCATAGAATCCATGGTGCACCACGTAGCTCCACACTGGCTAAAATCACGCGATAGAGGGTTAGGAAAATCGGGATCTGCAATAGTATGGGTAAGCAGCCGCCGAGGGGATTAATTTTTTCTGTACGGTATAGCTCCATCATGGCCTGATTGACTTTCTGACGATCGTCACCGTATTGTTCCTTAATGGCTTGCATGCGTGGACCGACATTTTTCATGCGGGCCATGGAGCGATAGCTTGCGGCTGACAGTGGGTACAGAATAATCTTGATGATAATGGTCAAGACTACAATTGTCCAACCCCAGTTACCGATAAAAGAATATAACCAGGTCATGAACTTAAACATGGGTTTGGCGATGATGGTTAGCCAACCGTAGTCAACCACTAAATCTAAGCCTGTACTAATTTCAGACAGCTGCTCTTGCGCTTGTGGGCCGACCCAAAGGACAGAATTGCTGCTTACTGTGGCCTCAGGCTGAATGGTGCCTAAAGGCTCAATTGCACTGATGGCGTAGAGATTACTAGCGATTTTACGTATATTGTAATGACGCTCTTTCCCTTCTTCAGGCACCCAAGCAGTCACAAAGAAGTGCTGAATAAAGCTAATCCAGCCGTCATTAGTGTGACTAGCATGGGACAGATTGTTTTTATCAATATCGGAAAAAGAGATTTTTTCGAAGCGATTTTGATCCGTGTACATGGCAAAACCGGAGAAGGTCTTATAGAAATAGGTACCGCCGGGTGCGTCATGATTATCACGGGTGATTTGTAAGTAGAGCGAAGGAGTTTGCGGTTCAGCGCTGATATTACTTACGCTGTCATTCACATCGATTTTAAAAGAACCGCGATGGAAAGTGTAGGTACGGGTCAGTTTTAAACCGTCGCTTTCAGCTTCAAACACAACCGCTAGGGTATCACCGCTCATCTCGGTCTCGTTGGAGACCATACGGAAAATGGTGTTTTGATTAGGGTAGTTTTTGCCTGCATCACCGATCAGGCCGCTCTGCACGGTGTACGTATTTTCACCGTTTTCCAATAGTACAAAATTATGTACAGCATCAGGATCTTCGGGGCGGCTCAGATACAGTTCAGCACCGACAATTTGCGCTCCCTTGGTATCAAAGGAGAGATTAAATAAATCGGTACGAACACTAATAATTTCCTGTCCAGCCGTTGTCGCGCTGTCAGCCATAGGCGTCAGCTGTTGAGTACCATTGGTACCGCTGGCAGAAGGAATGGGGGTAGGCGTTGCAAGATCGGGTTGACGAGCGTCCTGCAATTGTTGTTCAGTCGGTTGTGGAAGGGGTGGATTGCGATAGCTCATCCAGTTATTCCAAATCATGAACAAAGAAAATACAAAAATCATCCAAAGGATGGAGCGTCTAGTATCCATTAGTTATTTCTTGCTAAATCGATGGGAAAATGTGCTGTCAAACAACATAACAGTTTAACCCACATTAGTCCTTTGCTATTTATAAAAAGCGTGGTTGATGGAAAAGCCATAGCCTTTAGCTACCTTTTTTAGGGGGGACCGGATCGTGTCCGCCTTTAAAAAAACCATTGCAGCGCGCAATGCGTTTAGTCCCTAACCATAATCCCTTGCACACGCCATGCGTTTCAATTGCCTCAATCATATAGTTTGAGCAGCTCGGTGTAAAGCGACATGATTGGCCGATCCAAGGACTCAGAAAATATTGGTAGCAGCGAATCGGCAAGATAAACAGTTGTTTTAAGCGCATCACCGTCTCCTTCTATTTAGCTGAATCAAATAAGCTATCAAGCTCTTGGCGCGTGATTTTTTTCAATTCAGTCAAAGAACAAGCGGGAATTTTGCAATGCAGTCGAACCACATAGTCTCCGGGCGCAAGCTCGTGGCGACGCACTCGAAAGGATTCTCGAATGACGCGTTTTATGGCATTGCGACTGGCCGCCTTTGGCGCATGACGTTTGGCAATAACTAAACCTAGTCTGGCGCTGCTGTCGGGCGCAGAGTAGTGGATATATCGATTAAGCATAAAAAACGCCCCTCGACCAATTCGCTTACCCCGTAGGGCTTGAGTGAATTCGTTGGGGCGCAGTAGGCGCGCAGATTTAGGAAATTTGGCGCCACTCATCGCTTTTAGGACCTGTTATTGCAGAGATCTTGGAAGTACCGGAATAGCTATCTCACCAAGGGTGCGACAGGAAAACTGCTTAATCTGAGCTTGAGCTATGATTAAACAGCTAAGCGCTTACGACCTTTAGCGCGACGTGCATTAATCACAGCACGACCGCCTTTGGTTTTCATGCGAACACGGAAACCGTGAGTGCGTTTGCGACGAGTAACTGATGGTTGATAAGTACGTTTCATGTCAAAATTCCTTAATTTTTAATAATTAATTAGGTGAGGCAATTAATTTATTGGTCGCTACTTTTTTGCTTTATTTGTATGCCTGATATTAGAGCAATAAACTAATGACCTAAAAGCTAAATTAGTGAAAACTATAAATTATCGCTAAAAAAAGTAATAAAGTCAATCGACTACGCCATAATTATGACTTAAAAGCAGCAAATAGGTGGCGAATACCGTCTTGTTTTTTGATTTATCCACAATCTATCCACATTGTGGATAACTTTGTCTCGGCAGAGTAAAATAGTCTACTCTTTTTAATCATGCCTAGGGTGATTTGTTGTATGAGTGATTTTTGGTCGCATTGCTTTTCTGTGCTTGCTCAGGAGTACCCTGTTGAGCAAGTCAATGCGTGGATTGAACCGTTAGACTTCGAGTCTTTTGATGAGGCTTCGGGTGTGTTGACGCTGTCGGCACCTAATCCGATTAAGCAAAAGTGGGCCAGAGACTCTTATGCGGCACGTATTAAGGCAATTGCTGAGGCGTGGTATGAGCGTTCAGATATTCAGGTGGATATTTTATTAGCTGGTGCGCGTGCTGCACGTCCAGCAACTAGAGCGCCGGCGCCTACGCCATCCGCGGCGACGATTGCGGTGGAGTCTGCCACTGAGGCGGTTGCCGAGTCTACTGGTAAATCGACAAAATTACTTGAAGCGGTTGAGTTAGCGCGTCAAGCTGCCGCCTTGGCGCAAGCCAAAAAGCAGCAAGCGGCCGCTTCTGCCGATCGTGCTAGCGAGTCTGCACCTGATTTATCGGAGGTAATTGGAGCACTCAAGGAGTTGTATCCTGAGGCCGAGGGCGATAGCGCAACGGATGATGATATTACGATGCCCGCAGTGCGTATTGAGAGCCTGGATGAGGATGCCTTAGTTGCCGAGTTAAATTACCAAGACGCCTATGAAAAAACCAATTTATTAAAGGAATTAAGCTTTGATACCTTGGTTGAGGGCCGTTCTAATGCACTTGTGGTGACCGCCGCTAAAAAGATTGTGGATGATTATTCGGGTAATGAGTTGAGTTATAACCCTTTTTATATTTATGGCGCCACGGGTTTAGGTAAGACGCACGTGATGCATGCGATGGGCAATGCCATTTTAAAAAAGAAGCCCGGTTTACGGATTCGCTATATTCACGCCAATGAGTATTTTACGAGTATGGTGGATTCGATTAAGCGCAAGACCAATGATGCTTGGCAGCGTGATTATTTAAATTTGGATGTGTTATTAATTGATGATATCCAATTCTTTAGTGGTAAAGAGCGCACGCAATTAGAGTTCTTCCATATTTTTGAAAGAATGGTGCGGGATAATAAGCAGATTGTGATTACCTCGGATACGTATCCGCGGCAGTTGCAGGATATGAATCCGCGCTTAACCACGCGCTTTGATTCCGGTCTATCGGTTAGTGTGGAGCCGCCAGAGCTAGAGTTGCGGGTGGCGATTTTACATAAAAAGGCAGAGGACCATCGCGAATTTAGATTACTTGATGAGTCGGCATTTTTTATTGCTAAGCATGTGCGTAGTAATGTACGAGAGTTGGAAGGGGCCTTGACCAAGGTCATTGCTTATGCAGGGTTTTACGGTAATAAGGACTTAACCGTAGAAATTTGTCGCGGTGCCCTTAAAGATTTATTAAGTGCATCCATTGGACAGATTACAATTGAGAATATTCAGAAAACCGTTGCAGAATACTATAAAATCAAAGTATCCGATATGCAATCAAAGCGTCGTCAGCGCAATATCGTTGTACCACGTCATATTGCTATGTATTTAGCCAAGGAATTGACACAAAAGAGTCTTAACGAAATCGCTGATTATTTTGGTGGCAGGGATCATAGTACAGTGCTCAGTGCGGTCAATAAAATCAGCAAGGAAAGAATGAGTGATCAAGAGCTTAACCATCATTTACGCGTTTTAGAGCAATCACTAAAGGGATAATTACAAAGGGAAAGTCATGCAATTACTAAAGGCGAGTAGTGAAGTTTTAATCAAGCCGCTCAACACGGTGATAGGTATTGTTGAGCGTCGTAGCACGATGCCGATTTTAGCCAATATTTTAATTAAAAAAACTGGCAATCGCGTGGAGTTTACCACCACTGACTTAGAGGTAGAAATTACCACCACCGCCGATATTGGTGTGGGTGAGGAATCCGCTTTAGTGACGGTGTCGGCACGTAAGTTTTTGGAGGTGCTACGCACCTTACCGAGCGGTGGCATGGTGGATATTACGCTAGAGGATGCGAAGCTACAAATCGTATGTGGTCGCAGCCGTTTTAGCTTGCATACGATGCCAGGCGAGGACTTTCCGCAGGTGGATCAGCCCGAGAGCTGGCAACAGCCAGACAGCGCTGAGGCGATTCCAGATACCTTTGTATTACCTCAAAAAACGCTTAAACGCTTATTTAATATGGTGTCCTTTGCCATGGCTAAGCAGGACATTCGCTACTATTTAAATGGTATCCTGTTAGTGGTGGAGCCGGATAGCGTGCGTGCCGTGGCCACCGATGGTCACCGTTTGGCCCATCTGGCTGAGGCTATTGAGACCCCACTTACAGAGGAGCGACAATTGATTTTACCGGCCAAGACGGTGATTGAATTGCAGCGTTTATTAGATGAGTCTGATGAGCCGGTATCTATCAGTCTCAATAAGGGCGCTAAGCATTCACAAATTCGCTTTGCCTTTGGCGATGTGGTGTTGGTGTCTAAGCTTATCGAGGGTCGTTTCCCTGATTATAAACGCGTTATTCCGACCGATTACGAGCGTCATTTGACCATTAATCGCGAGGAGCTACAATCGAATCTTCAGCGTAGCCGTATTTTGGTGGCTAATGACCGTCTGCACGGAATTAAGCTAAGCTTTAATGACAATCAACTCAAGATTTTCGCTACCAACCAGGAGCAAGAGGAAGCGATTAATAGTTTAGCCATTGATTACAGCTACGAGCCGTTGGAAATTGGCTTCAATGTGAATTATTTACTCGATGCACTGTCCGTGATCAAGGATGAGGATATTATCGTATCGCTCAAGCCTATCTCGGGTTCATCAGTCATCATCAACTTAAAAAGCGACGATAACTTCAAATATGTCGTGATGCCATTGCGCATTTAATCAATCAGTAAAATTATGAGCGAAAACACAGAAAATATTCAATCCCAAGGCTATGGTGCCGGTAGTATTCAGGTCCTCAAAGGACTGGAGGCGGTGCGTAAACGTCCGGGGATGTATATCGGTGATACCTCCGACGGTACGGGTCTACATCATATGGTCTTTGAGGTCGTCGATAACTCAATTGACGAGGCCTTAGCTGGTTTTTGTGATGATATTGTTGTCACCATTCATACGGACGGTTCAATTTCTGTTGTGGATAATGGTCGCGGTATTCCGACGGATGTGATGCCAAGTGATGAGCATCAACGTAGTGCCGCTGAAATTGTGATGACCGAGCTGCACGCCGGTGGTAAGTTTGACCAAAACAGTTATAAGGTGTCTGGTGGCTTACATGGCGTGGGTGTGGCGTGTGTTAACGCGTTATCCGAGTGGTTGCGTTTAACCATTCGACGTGACGGCAAGGTGCATCAAATTGAATTTGCTAAGGGGGTGCCACAGGGTCCTTTAGAGGTGGTGGGTACCACGGACAAAACAGGCACCAAGGTGCAGTATTTAGCGGATGTGGGTATTTTCTCATCGATTGAGTATCACTGGGATATCCTCTCCAAGCGTTTACGTGAGCTGTCTTTTTTAAATAACGGGGTCAGTATTCGTCTAGTTGACGAGATTAACGGTCGCGAGGAGAATTTCGCCTACGCCGGTGGGGTGCAGGGTTTTGTGGAGTTTATTAACAAAAGCCGTAGCACCATTCACGATACGATTTTTTATAGCTCATCGGAGTCTGACGCTGGTGGGGTTAATGTCGGCGTGGATGTGGCGATGCAGTGGAATGACGGTTATAACGAGCAGGTGCTTTGTTTTACCAATAATATTCCACAGCGTGATGGTGGTTCACACCTGACCGGCTTGCGCGCTGCAATGACCCGCGTGATTAATAAATATATCGCTGATAATGACTTAGCTAAGCGCGCCAAGGTAGCCACTCAGGGTGAGGATATTCGCGAGGGTTTAGCGTGTGTCTTATCAGTCAAAGTACCTGAGCCAAAGTTTAGTAGTCAGACCAAAGACCGCTTAGTATCTAGTGAGGTGAGACCAGCGGTTGAGGAGGCGCTCAGCAAAAGTCTAGAGACCTGGTTACTAGAAAACCCGCAGGATGCACGTGCTATTTGTGAAAAGGTGGTGCAGGCGGCAACGGCGCGTGAAGCCGCTCGCCGTGCGCGTGAAGGTACCCGTCGCAAGGGCTTATTAGAGGGTGCCGGTTTACCGGGTAAATTAGCGGATTGTCAGGAACGGGATCCGGCTAAGTCCGAGCTTTATATCGTGGAGGGTGACTCGGCGGGTGGCTCGGCTAAGCAGGGCCGCGATCGTAAGTTCCAAGCGATTTTACCTCTCCGCGGTAAGGTCTTAAATGTGGAAAAGGCACGCTTTGATCGCTTAATCACAAGTGATCAAATTACGACCTTGATTACTGCCTTGGGCACCAGTATTGGTCCAGAGTTTGATATTTCCAAGTTACGCTATCATCGCATTATTATCATGACGGATGCGGACGTGGATGGTGCGCATATTCGAACCTTGTTATTGACCTTATTTTATCGCCAAATGCCAGAGTTAATTGAGCGCGGTTATGTGTATATTGCGCAGCCACCACTGTATAAGGTGAAGCTTGGCCGCGAGGAGCGTTATCTCAAGGATGAGGTGGAAGAGCTTGCCTTTATGGAGGAAGTGGCGCTGCGAGATGCGGCAATTATTCCTTATGAGGGGGCAGAGCCGATTGAGGGTGAGACGCTAAAGAACATGTTCGAGCTTTACAATGAAGTGGCGACGGTCACCGAGCGTTTGTCGCGTAACTACGATATGGATACCTTATCGGTGATTGCCGAGGGGGTAGCGATTGATTTAAGTAGTGAAGCGGCGGCTCAACGGAGTATGGATGATTTGGCTGAGGCACTGGTCGATCCAGCGCATCCACATTTGCTGAGCTTTAGTTTGGATTACGATCAGGAGTTGAATAAGCATCGTATTCTGGTGAATCGTAATCATCACGGCAATATCCGTGTGACTGTGTTGGACAGTGAGTTCGTGCAGAGTAAGGACTATGCTTTGTTAAAGCGTGCTGCCGAGACTTTCGCTGGTTTGATCGGCGAGCGTGCGGTGGTTTATCGGGGTGAGGGTGAACGTCGTCGTCAGGAGCGTATTCATGACTTCCGCGATGCGGTCAGATGGCTCACTGCTGAGGCCGAGCGTCAGGTCACTAAGCAGCGTTATAAGGGTCTGGGTGAGATGAACCCCGAGCAATTGTGGGAGACGACGATGAACCCTGAGGTACGTCGCTTACTACGTGTGCAGATCGAAGACGCCATCACGGCGGATATCGTCTTTAGCACTTTGATGGGCGATCAGGTGGAGCCTCGACGTGCCTTTATTGAGGAAAATGCGCTATTGGCGGCAAACTTAGACGTGTAGTTTAGGTGTAGGTTTCTCCAGGCAAATGGCTGAGTTTCTTAAGCGGAACTCAGCCATTTTTCAAATAATTAATAGCCTAAAGCGGCACCGTCCGGATTGCGTGGATCAGAATAACCGTACATGGTACCGTCAATGATCTGAATGGTCTGGGTGCGGCCCATGCTTGGTTTAATACTGACCTTATAGCCTGCGTCTTCGAGTAGTTGAACGGTATCCGGGCTAAAGCCTAGTTCAAGGCGTAACTCATCCGGTAACCATTGGTGATGGAAGCGCGGCGTGTTGGTGGCTGCGGCAGGATTCATGCCGAAATCGACGGCATTGATAATTTGCTGCAATACTGTGGTGATAATACGCGCACCACCGGGGCTGCCAGTAACTAACCAAGGCTTGCCATCTTTTAACACCATGGTTGGTGACATTGAAGACAGTGGACGTTTATTCGGCTCAATCGCATTGGCTTTACCGCCAATAAGGCCAAAGGCATTTGGTACGCCCGGTTTGGAGGAGAAGTCATCCATCTCGTTATTCATCAGAATACCGGTGTTGCCTGCCACGATCCCACTACCGAAGTTTAGGTTTAAAGTATAAGTCACCGCAACCGCATTACCCTCTTTATCAACCACTGAGTAATGAGTGGTTTGATCGCTTTCATAAGGTGTTAAGTCGCCTGGTTTGATTTCTTGAGCTGGGGTGATATTGCCTTTGAGGACGGTCTCAGCAATGCTTTTGGCATAGTCTTTGCTAGTTAATTGCTTAGTCGGTACCTTGACAAAATCACTGTCACCGAGGTATTCGGAACGATCGGCATAGGCACGCTTCATGGTTTCAGCAATTAAACTGATGGTTTTAGCGCTGTTAACACCGGATTCCTTAATGGGAATATGCTCTAAGGCATTTAGCATTTGTACGATATGAATACCGCCAGAGCTGGGTAGGGGCATGGAAACAATCTCATAACCGCGATAATCACCGCGTACCACCTCACGCTCAACTGCCTCGTAATTTGCTAAATCCTCTTTGGTGATTAAACCGTCATGGGCTTGTTGATCACGCACGATTTCATCGGCAATGGCACCCTTGTAAAAGGCATCAGCGCCTTCGTTGGCTATTAATTTTAGGCTGTTAGCGAGGTTCTTTTGTACTAGGGTGTCACCGGTAGTCAAAGGCTCCTCACCATTAAAAAAGATTGCTTTGGTCGTAGGCCATTTGCCTAGGTTGTCTTTTTCTACTTGCAATAGTTTAGCCATGGTTGGACTGACTTCATAGCCTTTTTCCGCCAGTTCGATGGCTGGCTGCATAACCTCGGCTAATGGCAGTGAGCCCCATTGCTCAAGCGCTTTTGTGAGGCCGGCCACGGTGCCGGGTACGCCAATGGCTTGGTGGGTGTACCATGATTTACGCGGGATAATTTCACCATGCTCATCCTGATACATGGTTTCTGAAGCGGCCGCCGGGGCCTTTTCGCGGAAATCCAAGGCGATGGTTTTGCCGCTTTTAGCATCGTGCACTAACATAAAACCGCCACCGCCAATATTACCGGCATTAGGTAGGCTAACGGCTAAAGAAAAACCGATCGCTACCGCGGCATCTACCGCATTACCCCCTTTTTTGAGTATCTCTAAACCGACTTGGCTGGCTAGATTTTGCTCGGTTGCCACCATACCATTCGTCGCTTCAATCGGATGAAAGACATTCATCTCATAATCATAATTATGGGTGGCGACGGCACTGGTGGGAGCGGTGATTTTAATATTTGCTTCACGCGCAAAGGCCGCCGAAGATAATGCTAAGCTTGTAGCTAATACACTTAGCAGTAGGGCTTTGCCGGGGCGCTTTGTATAAGGTGCTGAGGGCCAGAAATTGCTCATGCTGTCTCCTTTGATTTGAGTAAGTTATTAAATTAATGGTCCGATTTTAATGAGTTTTAAAGACTCGTTCAATGAGGGAAAAAGCGTATTTATCGATAGTCCTAGTGTGTTGGAAGCGCTCCTCCTCAAGCGATATCGATGAGATACGTTATACTTAAGGAATAGAATTGCCTGTGATTTAAATCTATGAAGCATCAAGTCTTGTTTTTCGGTGATCTCCATGGTGGTTTCGATCATTGCTTGCCGATTGTGGAGCAATATCGACCGCAGGCTATCGTGTTGCTTGGTGATTTAGAGTTGGCGGCACCGATGCAGGAAGTATTTCGTGAGGTGCGGCAATTGACCCAGGTCTGGTGGATTCCTGGTAATCATGACACGGACGAAGAGCAGTATTTTGATCATTTGTATCACTCTGAGATGGCCGACTTTAATCTTGATGGTCGTGTGGTGGAGTTGGCCGGTATTCGTATTGCGGGTCTAGGCGGTGTTTTTAGGGGTAAGATCTGGCATCCTGCCGCTGAGTGTTGGAACTACTTTTCGCCCGAGGATTATGTGAGGGATTGTCATCCACGTCAGCTTTGGCGAGGTGGCGTGTCTTTACGTAATCGCAGTTCAATTTTCCCCGAGACCTTTATGGCGCTACGTGCGCAAAAGGCAGATATTTTAGTAACGCATGAGGCGCCGTCCTGTAATCGCTTTGGTTTTGCGGTTATTGATCGCTTAGCTAGGCAGATGGGGGCCTGTGCGGTTTTTCATGGGCATCACCATGATAATTATGACTATAGCCCACATTTTGAGCGTTTAGGTTTTGAGGTCTATTCGGTGGGCTTGCGTGGGGTGACGGCTCTAGACGGCTCGGTGATCCGCCCCGGTGAGGAGGATGGTGTTAATGAGTCGAGGGTCGCTCGGATCGGGTAAAATCACACGCTGTATTGGTGATAATCGTTTTTAGGAGTTGAGGATGCAAGAGCAATTTATTCGGATTGATGGGATGAGCTGCAATCACTGCGTTAAGCATGTGAGTGAGTTGTTAGCTGCGCTTCCCGGCGTGGAGCATGTGGCGGTGAGTCTGGAAAAGGCGGGTGCCACTGTTCAGTCCACGGCTGCGCTGGACTTAGAGGTGGTCCGTACGGCGCTGGATGAGGCTGGCTTCGACTTAGTGGACTAAGCGCTCATTATTTTAATTTTATGAAAGCACCATTGGCCATGCGGGGTGGCGTGAATCCCAGTCGTTTATACTTACCGCGTGAGGGTCAATGGCCGGATTTGTTGAGCTTTTTGCTCGAGCGCTTTCCCTATATGCCGGCTGAGATCATAGAGGCACGTCTTGCCGCAGGTGAGATTGTTAATGCAGCCGGTGAACCTTATCATCGTCATAGTGCCTTTGTACCCGATAGCTGGCTCTGGTATTACCGTGAGGTACCGGATGAGGTTGAGGTGCCTTTTGAGCTGGATATTCTATATCAGGATAGGCACTTACTGGTGGTGGATAAGCCGCATTTTCTAGCCAGTATTCCCAGTGGTCGTTATTTGCATGAAACGGCCTTGTCGCGTTTACGTAAGCAATTGAATCGACCAGAGATTTCTCCCATTCACCGCTTAGATAGAGAAACGGCGGGGGTGCTTGTGTTTAGTTTAAGAGCAGAGGATCGTGGTGCCTATCAAAGTCTCTTTCAAGGTCGGCATGTGGAGAAGTACTATGAAGCCATTGCTCCAACCGTAGCGACCTTGAATTTTCCTGTCGTGCATCAAAGTCATATCACCAAAAGTCCGCAATACTTCACCATGATTGAGGTGGACAAAGCGCCTAATAGTGAGACTGTGATTGAGTTATTACAGCGTGGCGAGCGCTTCTCGCATTATGGTTTGAAGCCACTAAGTGGTAAAAAGCATCAACTGCGAGTGCATATGAATGCCCTGGGTATGCCAATTTGTCATGATAATTTTTATCCCGTACTGGCACCGGAGCGGGCGGCAGATGATTTTAGCAATCCGCTACAGCTTTTGGCGCGAGCGATTGGGTTTAGGGACCCGATCACGGGTGCAGCGCATTTTTTTGAAAGTCAGCGAAACTTAGATTTACTTGCGCTTATCCATGAAAGGCAAGATGTGAACCATGAGTGATGTATCCTTTTTCGTACAGCAAAATAAGCGCGCCATCCTAATTGAAGGTGTTGCTGGCAGTGGTAAATCCACCTTACTGGCTAAGCAGATGCTGTTGCATCGAGATGAAGTCGGTAAGCGTTTGATGCTGAGCTTTAGTCGCACTGGGGCTGAGGTGCTGAGAGAGTATACCGCTCAGATGGGTTTAGTGCTAAACGATGAGAATAAGATTAGCACGATTGATGCCTTAGCCATGGAGGCCTTGCATGAACTGGGCGATGAGCGTAGCTTACTCAGTTCGTATGAGGTGGTGGAGCGGATTTTGCCAGATTTGGTCGAAGCGGTCTGCGATGAGTTTGAGGTGATGGACTTTTATGCGCCTCAATTAAGTGAGCAAGATATGTGGTTGCTGTTAGAGGACTTGGATTATTTTCGGGCCAGTCTGGCATACAAAGCGAGTACCTTTGAAGAGCAGCAGGAGATTTGCGGGGATCGACTGAATTTTGATTTGCGTTTGGTTGCCGCTTGCTTTGAGCGTTATGAGGAATTGCGTTGGACTTGGTATCGTCGAAGTGAGGTGAGCTTAAGCGGTTATAGAGAGCGGGAAGGCTTTAGGCGAGCGTCTGAAGCGGTCAGTGATTTATATCATCATGATTACTTTGAGCAGAGTAAGACTTTGCGTGCTTATCGCTTTATTTTTATCGATGAGTTTCATGATGTCTCGCCCTTACAGCTAGCATTTATTCAAAGCATGATTGGCAGTGATAGCTTTGTGATGGCGGTTGGTGATCGCGCTCAAAACGTCTTTGCTTGGCGTGGTGCAGATACGGAGCTGGTCTTTAATCAGTTTGTCGAGACGTATCAAGCCGGGGTGGTGACACAATATTTTAGTTATCGTTTTGATCAGGGCATTGCTGATTTGGCGTCCAAAGCGAGCGGCAAGCGTATTGAGGCAGCCGCTAAGCCAGCAGTTCAGATAGACTATCGGGCGAAGCATGTTTTTCCGGAGTTGTTAAGTAAGCCACGTAACCGGGTCGCATTAATTGCACAAAATCAACTGCAATTGATGAAAGCAGCTTGGCAAATTTGGATGCATACGCGTGGTGCTTATCGCTTCAGTTATCGTTTGTCGCAACTGCATGTGGTGAGTTTGGTAAATGTGCTGTATGCCTTAAAGACTGCGGAGTCTCCTTTGCGCGCAGTGCTTAGTGAGCAAGCAGAGAGTGCGTTTGAGCCAGGGTTTAATCTAGCAGCAGCACCACAGATTGCAATGAGTGCTGCAAAAAAAGCATTTTCCTATGATGTGAAGCGTTTTTATCAAGGCGCGTACTGTTTGCTTAGTGCGGAGGCCAAGGCTGAGGTTATTAAGGCTGCGGATCCGAAGAGTTTTCAAAGTTATACATTCATGCATTTATCACGTAGTGAGGGGGATCCAGTTTTTAGTGAGGCCATGATCATGGCCCTAAGAGGCATTTTAAAAAGTAGTATGCAGCAGCCGCTAGCGCCATTATTAAATGACTTTGCTGAGCAAGCGGGATTATTTAGAATGATTGAATCGGCAGGCCTCTCGTCGGAATATCATTTTAGTTCGTGGCAAATCTTATTGCGCATCCTTCATTCCTTAGGCACGAGTTTTGAGACGTGGCCGCAGATCAGTCAATCCCTATACCGCGCTTGGAATGATCGTTCTGGTTTGCAATGCTTGACCGTGGCGCAAGCCAAGGGTAAAGAGTTTGAACATGTGGTGCTGTATAGTGCGGATGAACATAGCTTTTTACCTAGAAAAGCCGGCGTAGAGAGTGCACAAAATGAGTTCTATGTGGGTTTAACTCGGGTGAAAAAGCATTTACAGTTTTGGCAAAGCTATTTTTAGCGCATAAAAAAATGGCAAGGTATTTAATTACTTTGCTGTTTGAAATAATCCGCCGGCATCATATCCTGCATAATGTAGTCCGCTAATACCTGATCGCAGCCGCTATTAAAGGCTAATTGCGCAAGTACGGTATGACCATCTAAAGGATTGACAGCGGTGACGCTTTCAAAGGAGCTCAGGCGTAGCTTTAAATGTTGTCTTAGCCGCTCTGCAAAATCTTCATAAATATTAGGAAGACTCAGGCTGAGTTCACAATGTTGAGGCGATGATTCTGTTGCTGTGCTTTGCGTCTCGAAGGCGTGATTATGCTTAAGAAATGGCTCCCTCACATGGTCGGGATATAGCTCATATAACAAAAAATAATTAAAGACGGTAGGACATTTTTTCTCAAATCCGAAGCTCACTGCATGGTCGTAGATGCCCTTGCGCGAGCCACCTATCGCCTCGCTAGGGAGCGGGAAAAATAAGATGCTTTGCCAAGTGAGGTAGTTAACTTTAGAGTTATTGTCACCGGTCTCATTAACTAAAATAGGAATTTCAATCTCACAAAGTGCTTCATAGGGCTGATATAGTGATTCATCCCAACGATCCGCTTGTGTTTGAAGTGGAAAATAACGATAAGCAAAGAAAGCCGCAGTAAGTAATAGCACAAACAGCAAGAAAATAACAATACGCTTCGTCTTCATCGTAATTAGCCGTAGAATGTGTTCTTTCTATAAGTAGCCTATTAGACTCTTGGAAAGCTATTTTTAGCGCATAAAAAAATGGCAAGGTATTTACTGCTACCTTGCCATGTCTTTGCAAATTACTGCTCAGCAAATGCTCGCTCAATCACGAAATCGCCGGGTGTTGAGGTATTACCCTCAACAAAGCCACGTGCTTCAACCATGGCTTTAAGATCACGTAACATATCCGGGCTACCGCAAATCATCACGCGGTCTTCTGCTGGGTTAAGCGGTGGTACGCCTAAATCCTCAAATAACTTGCCCGTTTCAATATGCTGGGTGATGCGACCGCGGTTAACAAAATCCTCGCGCGTCACTGTCGGGTAGTATTTAAGCTGATTAGTGACCATTTCACCTAAATACTCATGATTTTTGAGATCCTTAGTGAATAAATCGTAATAGGCTAATTCAGCCACAGTACGTACGCCGTGTACTAAGATCACCTCATCGTATTTTTCATAGGTCTCAGGGTCACGCGTAATACTCAAGAACGGCGCTAAACCAGTACCAGTAGACAGTAGATATAGGCGCTTACCAGGTAGTAAATAATCGAGCACTAGGGTGCCGGTAGGCTTACGGCCGATGATAATACTATCGCCGACCTTGATATGCTGTAAGCGAGAGGTTAATGGACCATTAGGCACTTTAATACTTAAAAACTCTAAGTGATCCTCGTAATTCGCACTAGCCACACTATAGGCACGTAAAAGAGGTTTGCCATCAACCGGTAAACCAATCATAATAAAATGACCATTTTTAAAACGTAGCGCCTCATCACGGGTGGTGGTAAAGCTGAATAAGGTATCGGTCCAATGGTGAACGCTAAGTACCTTACCTTCTAAAAAAGCTGACATATTGTGAATTCCGTATTGTGAAGATTATGCTTTATTAAAAACAATGGACTTAATTGATAGCTGCCAGTGTTTAAAATAAATACAGTAATCTATAGATTAGTTCTTTATAATACAATCTTGGTTTTAAACGTTTAGATTTTAAATCATTTATTAGAGGTAGTAAACGATGGCCCGTCTCTCAAATTTATTTAAAGGCGCCGTACTCAGTCTTTTTTTGTTCAATGCACCGATGGCTGTTGCTAAGGAGGTTATTCGGGTTGGTGAGATTAATAGTTATAAAACCATTCCCTCCTTTTTAGAGCCCTATAAAAAGGGCATTGAGTTGGCCGTGCATGAGGTGAATGCAGCGGGTGGTTTGCTTGGCGGTAAGCAGTTGGAAGTGATTATCCGTGATGATGGTGGTAGTCCTGGTGCCGCCGTGCGCGAAGCACAAAATCTCTTAAGTCGTGATCGGGTCGATCTGTTGTCAGGCAGCTTTTTATCACATATCGCCTTAGCTTTAGCTGATTTTGCACGGCAGCGTCAGGTTTTCTTTCTGGCAGGTGAGCCCTTAAGCGATAAAATGACCTGGGGTAATGGCAATCGTTATACCTTCCGCTTACGTGATTCCACCTACATGAAAACGCGCATGTTAGTACCCACAGCCTTGGAGTTTAAGAAAAAGCGTTGGGCTCTGATTTATCCTAACTACGAATATGGCCAGTCAGCGATCGAGACCTTTAAGGCCGAGATGCGTAAGCATCAGCCCGATATTGAGTTTGTCTTAGAACAGGCCGTGCCTTTAAATAAAATTGATGCCGGTAGTGTGGTTCAAGCTCTAGCGGATTCCGGCGCTGAGGCGCTCTTTAACGTGCTTTTTAGTACGGATTTGACGAAGTTTGTGCGTGCCGGTCAAACGCGCAAGGTATTTGATAATCTGCCCACCGTCAGTATGCTGAGTGGGGAGCCCGAGTATTTAGATACCTTGGGCAAGGATACGCCAGTGGGTTGGTTTGTCACAGGTTACCCGTGGTATGCCATTGATACCCCCGAGCATGATGCCTTTTTAAAAGCGTATCAGGCGCGATTCAATGACTATCCTCGTTTGGGTTCTATCGTCGGTTATATGATGGTGCAATCGCTTGCTGCCGGTATTGAAAAGGCTGGCTCCACCGAGACCGAGGACTTAATTGCTGCTTTCAAAGGGCTTGAGCATATGTCACCGCTCGGGCCAATTTATTATCGACCGCAGGATCATCAATCGACCATGGGCGCTTATGTGGGTACCTTGGATGTCAAGGACGGTGTAGGCGTGATGACGAATATTCAGTATGTAGACGGCAAGGATGTGCAA
This sequence comes from Oligella sp. HMSC05A10, assembly GCF_001808335.1. Classification (NCBI taxonomy): domain Bacteria; kingdom Pseudomonadati; phylum Pseudomonadota; class Betaproteobacteria; order Burkholderiales; family Alcaligenaceae; genus Oligella; species Oligella sp. HMSC05A10. The sequence goes on from NZ_KV792949.1 coordinate 17,076, forward strand.
CCTACGGATGAAGAGGTCGCCGAATTACGTCCCACACGCGATTAGTTAATGTGACTAAGTCGGCCTCAGGTAATTAGCAACAGAGGCCGATTTTATTTTAGAAGTGCATCATGGAAGCGTTATTAATTCAGCTGCTTAACGGTTTAGCGAGTACCTCCAGCCTCTTTTTAGCAGCCTTAGGTCTGACCATTATTTTCGGTGTTTGCCGTGTGGTGAACTTTGCCCACGGCTCTTTTTATATGTTGGGACTGTATCTTGCTTACAGTTTTAGCATGCGTTGGGGCACCGAGTCGGTATTGGGTTTTTGGGGCAGTATTGTTGTCGCAGCTGTGATTGTGGCGGTCTTGGCTGCACTCATTGAGATATTGGTATTGCGTCGTATTTATAAGGCGCCAGAGCTGTTTCAATTATTAGCGACCTTTGCCATTTTATTGATTATCAGTGATGTTGTGCTGTGGCAATGGGGGCCAGAGGATTTACTTGGTCCTAAAGCGCCTGGGCTAGAGGGGGCGATAAGCATATTAAATCGTTCCTTTCCCGAATACGATGTATTGTTAATTTTGTTGGGGCCAGCGATTTTGTTGGCAGTCTGGGCCTTATTGCGCTTCACACGTTTTGGTCTGTATGTGCGGGCCGCTACCCATGATCGGGAGATGTTAGCTGCGCTGGGGGTTAATCAAGCGTGGCTCTTTACCGCGGTATTTGCCTTGGGTAGTTTTATTGCTGCCCTGGCCGCGGGATTGGAATTACCGCGTGAGCCGGCGAGTTTAAGCATTGATTTAAATTTAATCGGCGATGTGTTTGCGGTGGTGGTGATTGGTGGCATGGGTTCAATACCGGGCGCCTTTTTAGCCGCCTTATTGATATCTGAAATTAAGGCAATTTGTATCTTCTTAGGTTCCCAGACACTGTTTGGTGTGACGGTAGAGTTTAGTCAACTGACCTTAGTGATGCAGTTTGTGTTGATGGCCTTGGTGCTGATTTTCCGACCTTGGGGGCTACTCGGTAAGCCACAACAAAGTCTGCCGCGTGCCTTACATAGTGAGCCACCGCTGAATCCAGGTTCTACCCTATATCGGCTTGGCGCTTTAGCAATGTTTGTGCTGTTGGCTACTTTCCCTTCCTTGGCACAGCAATGGCCGTATTTAATGCTGATTATGCAAGACGGCTTAATTATGATGCTGTTTGCCAGTAGTTTATATTTTATTGCCGGGCCAGCAGGTATGGTGTCGTTCGGACATGCGGCCTACTTTGGTGTGGGGGCGTATACGGCGGCGCTGTTAGTGACGCAACTCGCTTGGCCAATGTGGTTAGTGATGTTGCTCGCACCCTTGGGCGGACTGGTGGCGGCGATGGTTTTCGGTTGGTTTAGTGTACGCTTAACAGGTATTTATATGGCCATGCTGACCTTGGCCTTTGCGCAGTTTATTTGGTCGGTCATTTTCCAATGGGATGGTTTTACCGGTGGCTCCAATGGGCTGATCGGAATTTGGCCAGAAGGGGTATTGGCTGAGCCACGTTATTACTACTACTTTAGCTTGGTGGTGGTGGCGATTTCCTTACTGCTGATTCGGCGCTTGATTTTTACGCCCTTTGGCTATGCCATGCGTGCTAGTAGAGATGCGCCGCTACGGGCGCAGGCGATCGGTATTCCGATTAAGCGAGTGCAATGGCAGGCTTTTATTGTGGCGGGCTTTTTTGCTGGTATCAGTGGGGTGTTATTTGTTTATGCCAAAGGGAGTATCTCGCCGGATGAGCTGAGTGTGGGGCGCTCGGTTGACGGCTTGGTGATGGTTTTATTAGGCGGGATTCAGGCCATTAGTGGTCCGGTCGTCGGTGCTGTGAGTTATGTGGTGTTGCATGACTGGGTCAGTTTATTTAGCGAGTACTGGAAGGCCTTATTAGGGGTCATTATCTTATTTTTGGTGTTGCTATTACCCGGCGGTTTGGTGAGTATTAAACATCGCTTCAGCTTTGTGCCTAAGCGCACGGCGCCACCTGGATCTCAGCCCTTACAGTCAGTGGCGACAAGTGGCAGTGAGGTGCTAGAGGCGACGGTTCCAAGTAGCGAGCGTGCTGTGACTGGAGAGGTGATTCTGCAGGTCAAGGATATTGCCAAGCGTTATGGTGCGTTTTGGGCGGTAAACGATACCTCCTTTGATATTAAGCGCGGTGAAATGCTCGCCTTAATTGGTCCTAATGGCGCCGGTAAATCGACGATTTTTAATATGGTGGGTGGTCAGTTAGTGCCGAGTAGTGGTGAGATTTATTTTAAAGGGCAGTCACTTAAGGGCTTAGATGCAGCCGCTATCTGGTCTAAAGGCATTGGTCGGACCTTTCAAATTGCGACCGTGTTTCATTCGATGAGCGTCTTGGAAAATATGCAGGTTGCCTTAAATCAAGCGCGCCGTCAGGGTGTTAGCAGTCCTGAGGCTGAAGACATGCTCGCTCAGGTGGGGCTGGAGCATGTCGCCCATCGTTTAGCCAGTGAGTTAGCTTATGGTGATGTGAAGCGTCTGGAATTGGGCATGGCATTAGCGCATCAACCGGCACTGTTGTTGATGGATGAACCAACGGCGGGAATGGCGCCCGGCGAGCGTCATTTGCTGATGCGCTTAGTCAAATCCCACTCCTTGCAGCGACACATGGCGGTCTTATTTACCGAGCACAGTGTGGATGTGGTTTTTAACTATGCCGATCGCATCTTAGTCTTGGCTGAAGGGCGTTTAATTGCCGAAGGAACGGCAGCTGACATTGCTGAAAATGAGCAAGTACGTGCCGTGTATTTAGGTCAGCGTGTGCTGTCAACAGAGGCGGGGGTTTAAATGCAAAGTTCAGCTAGCTTATTGAGCGTTAAGCAGCTTTCTGCTTGGTATGGTCGTGCTAGAGCGCTGTTTGATCTGAATTTAGAGCTAAAAAAAGGTGAGGTGGTGGCATTGATGGGCGTCAATGGGGCGGGTAAATCTACCACGCTCAAAGCCATTATGAATCTACTGGATCATAAAGCGGGTCAGGTGCTGTTTAATGGTCAGGATATTAGCAAATTGCCAGTCTATAAAATCGCCCGTGCCGGCTTAGGTTTTGTACCAGAGGATCGGCGTATATTTACTGAATTGACGGTTAAGGAAAATCTACAGACTGGGCGTCAGCCTGCGCGTTATTGGCCTGACGGTGAGCCAGTGTATTATTGGAACGAAGAGGCTATATATCAGTTTTTTCCAAATCTTGGCAAGATGATTGACCGCCCGGGCGGTAAGATGAGTGGGGGCGAACAACAAATGTTGAGTGTGGCCCGCAGTTTGATGGGTAATCCCTTGATGTTGCTATTGGATGAGCCCTCTGAGGGGGTAGCACCGGTGATCGTTGATCAAATGATTGAGATGATTATGCAGCTAAAGCAAAAGGGCATCAGCATGTTGATTTCTGAACAAAACCACCATCTGGCTAAGCAGGTTGCCGATCGTTATTACACCCTGAGCATGGGTGAGATTGTTGATGCAGGGCGGATGTAGTACAAATCGCTAGCGGCTGAGAGGGAGCTTGTTGCCGGATAAAATGCTTTCTAAGAGCACGGTATCTTTGAAGCGATAGCGTTGAGCGGGGCGACCGCGACCCAGCACAATGCTTTGGCCGGTGGCTTCTAGTAGCTCCTGATGCTGTATTAGGCGGCGGAAGTTTTGCTTATGCAGCTCCATACCTGCTAGCGTCTCGATGCATTCTTGCAGTTGCAACAGGGTAAACTCCCGTGGCATTAATTCAAAGATCACCGGTCGATACTTGATTTTAGCGCGTAGACGGGAGATGGCGGTGGCCAAGACGCGCCGGTGGTCATGCTTCATAAACCGGCCGACCGATGCGGCAGCGAGCGACTGCTCTCGGTAGGGGGACTCCGGTATTAGGCCCACTTCATACATTAACTCGTAGCGAGATAACACCTGCTCATCTAACCACGCATTGCCATTTAAGCCCCAACACATGGCAACTCGAGCTTGACGTTGCTGTCTGTTCTGCTCATCTGTTGCAGCCTCAATCCATGTCTGAAAGCGAGGGATAAACAGCTCATCAATCATGGCAGGTCGGCCTTGGCGATGGTCCTCCCATGGGAAGTAAAGATACCAATCAAGCCACTTGGCTTGGCTTTGTAGCAAGGACTCCGCTGCTTCACGTACCAGTCCTAAATAGCTGATATAAATTACCGGATGACCAGAAGCACGGCTACGCGTGGTATCGACAAAGGTGTAAAGCTGCTCCACGTAGCCCATGGGTTGTCGTGTCTGCTCCTGCACCCACGCTCTAACACCACTTTGCAAGGAGCGATGTACTGGCGTAAAGGGACCATAGGGCAAGGCGCAACCACTATCGACGGTAAGTACCCTCGCACTTAACTCAGTGACTGCCACTAAGACTGCCACCACTTCCGCTACCCCTTCAGGGGTATTTGCCGTAGAAAAATCAGTTCCGGATTCCATCAGTCCTTCCTTTAGAGATGTTGATTAGTTTAACAGAAGGGCTTTGGGGCAAATGCTTGGAAAAATACACAAAAATAAATAAGGCTTTGCATATTATGCTCAAATTGAGCATAATATGTGGCTAGTGATGATATTGAATTAAAGGAGTATCTGTGAGCGTATTATCGACTTGTAGCGCTGGTGGCGCGGAAATTGCCATCCCGATTGATGTGCCAGCGACGGCGACCGAGGCCAGTGCTGGTTATACCGTGAAGGAGGCTTGGGCACGGGTACCGGAGCCATTATCTAAGGAGCTAATGGAGGCGCATAAGCAAGCCATTATTAAGCAATTAAGAGCGCAAAATGCCGCCTTGGTCGCGCATTACTACGTGGCTCCGGAGCTACAGGACTTGGCGCTGGAGACCGGTGGCTGTGTGGGTGATTCGTTGGAAATGGCTCGTATCGGGCGTGAGCATCCGGCTAGCACCTTAATTGTGGCGGGGGTGAGATTTATGGGGGAAACCGCCAAAATTTTGAGTCCGGATAAGCGTGTCTTGATGCCAGATTTGGAGGCTAACTGCTCTTTGGATTTAGGCTGTCCGCCGGATGAGTTCAGTGCCTTTTGTGATGCACACCCTGAGCGTACGGTGGTGGTATACGCTAATACTAGCGCAGAGGTGAAGGCGCGTGCCGATTGGGTCGTGACCTCCTCAATTGCGCTTGAAATCGTGACGTATTTACATCAGCAAGGCAAAAAAATTCTCTGGGGACCGGATCGTCACCTTGGTCGCTATATTCAACAAGAGACCGGTGCGGATATGCTGATGTGGCAGGGCGCTTGTACTGTGCATAATGAATTTAAAGCACAGGAATTATTGGCGCTTAAACAGCAATATCCTGAGGCAAAGGTATTGGTACACCCAGAGTCTAATGCTGAGGTAATTGCACTCGCTGATGTGGTGGGTTCAACCAGTCGTTTAATTCAGGCGGTGACGGCATTGGATGCGCCGACGTATATTGTGGCAACGGATCAGGGTATTCTGCATGCGATGCGCCAACAAGCGCCAGATAAAAGCTTTATTGCTGCGCCGACCGCTGGCACGAGTGCTACTTGTAAGAGCTGTGCTTTTTGTCCATGGATGGCGATGAATGATTTAGTGGGCATACGTCATTGTTTAGAAGCAGGGAGCGGCGAAATTCATTTAGATCCTCACTTAGCTGCGGCGGCCGCTAAACCCATTGATCGCATGCTGGATTTTGCAGCGGCTCATAAAAAACAGATTCGTGCCAGTGGTGATTTGAGTCAGGATATGCATTTGTTTGCTAAGCTGGGTCCAGCATAAGGGGCTCCTGAGTGGCGTTTGTCTAACACTCGGGCTTAGCCTAGCATTGAGTCATAAAACAGCAATAATCTTGTGTGAGAATACCGCTATTTGTTCATTCTTTAGACAGGTATTGCCATGAAGGATTTTGACTTAGATGATATCGCCGCTAACCCGGTAGAAACAACGCCATTTCACGACTTAGTGGTTGCCGCACAATCACGTCGTAATTTTTTAAAAGCCGGTTTAGGTCTTGGCGCCATCGGCTTTTTTGGTTTGGGTTTAAATCCCTTTACTAATGCACAGGCAGCAGAGGGTGTGAGTGCCTCTCAGGGTGCCGCATTAGCCAAATTTAATCCTGAGGAGCTGAAAGCCTTTGCAGGTTTGGAATCGAATGGCTTGGATACGATCACCTTACCTGAGGGCTATAAGTATGCGGTAATTAATCGTTGGGGTGATAAATTACATAGTGACTCACCAGAATTCCGCGGTGATGCCTCTGATAGCGGCGATGATCAGTTAAAGCAAATCGGCTTTAACCACGACGGCTTGCACTTCTTCCCGATCGATTCAAAAGACAGTGTCAGCGGTAGTAGCGTGGAAGGCTTATTAGTGACCAACCACGAGTATGTGACCCCGCACTATTTCTATCCTAAGGGCGTGGTTCCTGGCGGTGAGGGTTGGAATGCGGATTGGGTGCGTAAATCACAGCACGCTCAAGGCGCTTCAGTGGTTCATGTACGTTTAAATGATAAGGGCTTATGGGAGCCAGTACTAGACTCTAAATACAACCGCAATATTAATGCCAACACCTTAATGCAATTGGTGGGTGCGGCAGCTGGCACCGATTTAGTGCGAACCAATAAGGACAGCAGTGGTCGTGAGGTGTACGGTACCTTCGGTAATTGTGGTAATGGCTATACCTTCTGGAATACTTACTTAACCTGTGAGGAAAACTTCACCGATTATTTCGGTGTGGGTAATAAAAACGCCGACGAGGTTGAGTACAGTGCCTTTTTAAATGATAAACAAACCGCTTTATTACAGCGCTATAAGGGTTCAAGCAAAAGCTCTGATGAGGGTTATCGTTGGGATACCCATGACGAGCGTTTTGACTGGACAGTCGAGCCGAACGAAGTGAATCGCTTTGGTTGGGTGGTAGAAATTGATCCCTTTGATCCAGAGTCAAAGCCTAAAAAACTGACTGCCTTAGGTCGCTTTAAGCATGAAAATGCTGCCATTACGCTAGCACCGGATAATCGTGTGGTTGTTTATATGGGTGATGACCAGCGTAGTGAGTATATTTATAAATTTATCTCTAGCGGCAAGTTTGATCCGAATAACGACAAAGCTAACCGTGAGCTATTGCATGAGGGTACGCTGTACGTTGCCGTATTTAGTGATAATGAAGCCAGTGAGGGCTATATGGGTACCGGTAAATGGGTGCCGTTAGTATTGGAGACGGCGACCGTTGACGGTGGTCGTTTGGCTGATTTATTTGCGGATATGGGTGAGTTATTGGTGCATACACGTCAAGCGGCCGATGCGGTCGGCGCCACACCGATGGATCGCCCAGAGTGGGTGGCCGTGCATCCACATAGCAAAGAGGTATTTGTGACCTTAACGAATAACTCAAACCGTGGTAGTGATAAAGCACGTTATCCAGGTGGTCCTAAGCACCCTGGTGTGTATGGTCCTAATCCTCGCAATAAAAATAGCTATGGTCAGATTGTTCGCTGGCGTGAGGCAGCGAATGATGCCACGGCTGATAGCTTTGAATGGGATGTCTTTGTCCTAGCCGGTAACCCAAATATTCATCAGGATGATAAAGCGGGTTCGAGCAATATCGATAAGCGCAATACCTTTAATAGTCCCGATGGCTTAGCGGTGGATCCGCGTGGTTTATTATGGATTCTGACCGATGGTAATTACTCTAATCAGGGAGAGTATGAAGGTCAGGGTAATAACAGCATGTTGGTAGCGGATCCCGAAAGTAAAGTGCTACGTCGCTTTATGGTGGGTCCACGCGGCTGTGAGGTCACCGGCATTACTTGGACGCCTGATATGAAGTATATCTTTGTTAATATCCAGCACCCGGGTGAAGGGCCGATGCTTAAAGAGGCGCAAAATAGCACCAAGGCACCAACGGTTGAAGAAGCGCAGAATAACCCAACCGGTTCCTCTACTTGGCCTGATGGCGACCAAGCAACCCGCCCTCGTCCTGCCACGGTCGTGATTTGGCGCGAAGACGGTAATGTTGTAGGTAGTTTCCCAGCCTAAGTTTTTAAACGCTAAGCTAAAAAATGACTGATAGTTGCTGATGCGCTATCAGTCATTTTGTTTGGTGCTACTTGCCATCAATCGTCTGTAAGTATCGATGGCTGGATCGCTGTGATGCTTATTCCTATTAGCTCCGGCTGTTGCTAATTACCTACGTTTTACCCCCCCCTTAGGTAGTGCTGGTTTTAGTGGTAAAATCAAGTTTGGATTTATCATCACTAGGTACAGTTCAATGAAAGACAATATGAAAAGCTTGCAAAAAAGGGTGCTAACCATGAGCGTCACTCTTTAGATAAGAATAAGAAGAATTTGCAAGGCGTTGTAGTGGGTACTGCCCTGCTAATCGGGGGAGGGTTGACACTAAGTGCGCAGGCTAATAACGTACCAGATGGTACAAATCCTGTTGTTAGGTACTATGCTTTATATAAGATGGGCCAATCTACGTATCAACTGCGTGAAGTGATAAAAAAAGCAGACGGTACTTATGTTTTTATGAACGACCCTGATCGCTCCGTGCCTGAAAATCAAGTGCTTGCAACTAATGAGCAGCATTATATTAGTATCAAGAGTCCTTCGGCGGGCGCTGGCGATGGTAATTATGATAATAAAGGCGCCAAAGGTGCTGGGGATATTGCTATCGGTGTGGGTGCTTATGCAGATTCCGTCTATAAAGAAGGTCAGGCCGGGTCTGGGGCAATAGCCATCGGTTCTGACGCTAGAACAAATAAACCGGATAATGTGGTCATTGGGCACAGAGCCCAGGATATGAAACTGACCCTAGCTGATGGCAGTGAACTGCCCAGTGCTGGGGGGTCTGTGGTGATAGGGGAAAAGGCTGGACGAATCGAAGATAACTTTAGCAAGTTCAACGAACGGGCCGAAGAGTATAAAAAAGTTGGGAAGGAAAAAAAAGACGACCCATTTGATGAAAAGAAAAGGAAAGAATGGCTCAAAACCAAAGAAGGTAATTATGCTGTTGCTCGTGCCGCTCTCGAAGGTAATGTCTTTTTAGGTAAAGAGGCGGGGATAAATGCGTTCGGCACAGAGAGTGTATTAGTTGGGGCAGGCTCGGGTACAAAGCTTTTTGGTTATTCAAATACCATGTTAGGTGCATTTAGCGCTACTAATCTGGTAGGTGACAATAATACAGGTGTTGGTAAGCATGCAGCCTGGCAATTAAAAGGTAATGAGAATATTGTCCTTGGGCGTCAGTCGGGGCAAGAATTGACTGGTGATTATAATCTATCGGGCGGTACAGAATCGGGGAGAGAATTAAAAGGAAATAATAATATTTCCCTAGGACCTTTCTCGGGGAAAGCTTTAGTTGGTAGTCATAACCTTTCTAGCGGTACAGAATCAGGGAGAGAATTAGAAGGTAATAATAATATTTCCCTTGGGCATTTCTCGGGGAAAGCTCTAGTTGGTAGTCATAACCTTTCTAGCGGTACAATCGCGGGGCAAAACTCAAAAGGTGATTACAATATTTCGCTAGGATACGCCTCAGGAGTGGAGTTAGAAAAAAACTATAACGTATCCGTCGGCTATGCCTCAGGGAACAAGTTAAAGGGTGAGGCTAATGTGTCGAGCGGGGTGGCTTCTGGACTAGGTCTGAAGGGAGACCATAATATCTCAAGTGGTACAAACGCAGCACGTGACCTAAAAGGTAATAATAATATTTCCTTCGGATACAGCTCGGGCAATGAATTAGATGGTGACGGTAATATTTCGAGCGGAGAAGGTTCAGCACAAAAATTAAAAGGTAGCAATAATATTTCCCTTGGTAGGCTATCAGGGTCACGGTCAGAAGGCAGCGATAATATTTCTCTAGGAAATAAAGCTGGATATAATGTTCCAGGCACTAAAAATATTGTCATTGGTAATAACACTAATTCTTTCGACAAAAGACCACGTGGTATGCAAAAAATCGAAGGAGCTATTGCTATCGGTAATGACTCAGAAGTGAGGGGCAATAATTCGGCGTCTATTGGTAATGAAAACAAAGTTCTTCAAGGTGTTACTAACACCTTTGTGCTTGGTAGTGAGGTTGTAGCTGACGTTGAGAACTCCGTTTATTTGGGTCATCAGTCCGTAGTTGGGGATGGCGATGCAATAGGAGCACCGAATTGGACAGCAGATGGTGTAGAGGGAGATACCACAACAGCCGGTAACGAAGGCAAAGTAGACAAAGCTATATTTACAGTAAATGGTGAAGAGAAAGAGCAACCATTCACTTTTGCTGGAGCGAAAGCTTCTGGGGCAGTGAGTGTTGGTTATAGTGGCGGTGAGCGTCGACTCCAAAACCTAGCTGCCGGTGAGATTTCGGCTACTTCCACAGACGCTATTAACGGCAGCCAATTATTTGCAGTTGCAAGTGAAGTCTACAAAGGTCTTAACTTTGATGCCAACACGGGTGGTGTTCAGACGTCTAAGTTAGGTTCTACCGTGACGATTAAAGGTGCTGATGCGAATACAGATGCGTCTAAGTTCGATGCGGGTCAGAACCTCATGACTTCTATTGAGAAGCAGGGTGAGGATAGTGTCGTTCGCATTGCCTTAGCGAAAGATCTTGACATTGATAGTGTCAAAGCCGGTGAGACGTTACTGAATAACAATGGTCTAAGCGTCGGTGATAAGGTAAAAGTGAGCAACACAGGCATTACCGCCGGTGCTGTTAGTCTAACCACCGAAGGCATTAATGCGGGTAATACGAAGATCACGAACG
>NZ_KV792950.1:0-7502 GCF_001808335.1 Oligella sp. HMSC05A10
GGGGTTTGGTACGTTCAAACTTACCTTTTGCCATGACCTACTCCTGAAAGATTCCTGACAGTTAGTGTGATAATTAATGTAGTGGTGCCCAAGGCGAGAATTGAACTCGCGACCTCTCCCTTACCAAGGGAGTGCTCTACCACTGAGCCACTTGGGCACTAGGAAACTTGATGCTTTGTGCATTGAGTAGCCAGCTATTAAATCAATAATAATTGCTGGTGTAATTCCTACACAATATTCAAAACAACAATTCTTATTAGCTACAAATAGCTAGAGTAAATCATTTGCCTGTTACAGATTATTTACTCTAATTATCTGGGGTGAAAATTGATGCTTGCTAGTCCTAGCGAGAACAGATATAAAGACAGTTGGAGCGGGTGATGGGAATCGAACCCACGCCGTCAGCTTGGAAGGCTGTTGCACTACCATTGTGCTACACCCGCAATGGGATACCTAACTAACGACCCTACATCTATAACTATTAGGCTCTAAGCAACACTCTTTGGTGGTGGAGGTTGGATTCGAACCAACGTAGGCGTTAGCCAACAGATTTACAGTCTGCCTCCTTTAGCCACTCGGACACTCCACCGCAAAGAATTAACTATGATAATAAGTTATTTGGTATTTGTCAAATACTATCATGCTGATAATTAAAAATGTTGTGTTTTTGTTGCTATTTAGCCAAGCTTTTAGACAACATATCGATATATTTTATAAAAAACTCAAAAGGCGAGCTAAACGACTGCCCTGAGCGTTGCTTTCAATTTTCAATCACATCCGCTAAGCCTTGCTTTTCTAGTAGATTATTTAGCTGCTCCCAATCATGAAAATCGATCAGTAACTGCCCTTTTTGTTTTGCATTTACCTTGATTGTCACTGTTGTACCTAAATAGTCCGACAAGGCTTCTTCTAAACGCAGCACGTCACGACTTCTTTCCTTGCTGACAGGCTTTTTCTGTTGCTTATCTTGATTTAAAAATTGCTTCACTAAACGCTCTGTTTCACGCACTGATAACTGCTTTGCGACCACTTGATGAGCTAATAGAATTTGTTCTGCTGAGTTAAGTGCTAATAAGGCTCTAGCATGGCCCATATCAATTAAGCCTTCGATTAACTGCTCCTGAACGGGTTCAGCTAAATTAAGTAATCTTAGCAAATTAGAGGTATATGAACGCGAACGTCCAATACTTTCTGCTGCTTGTTCATGCGTAAAATTAAACTCATCAATTAAGCGTCGTATACCTTTGGCCTCTTCTAAAGGATTTAAGTCCTCACGCTGCATATTTTCGATAAGCGCCATAATCGCGGCTTGCTCATCACTTACATCGCGAATGAGGACCGGCACTTCATTTAAACCAGCGATTTTTGCTGCTCTAAATCGTCTTTCCCCGGCAATAATTTCAAAAGCGTCCTTAGTTCCCGCTAAAGGACGTACTAGTAAGGGCTGCATAATCCCCTCACGCGCTATCGAGTCAGCCAATTCCTGCAACTTTTCCTGTTCCATCTTGCTGCGTGGCTGATACTTACCTGCACGCAATTGCTTTAATTGCAATGTATTTGTGCTGGACGCTTCGCCTTCGCTTTGAGGTGTAGCCACTTCAGTTGTGGCCTTCGTGCCGCTATCAACGGTCGCCTCACCTCGAAGAACCTGAGCCAGGCCAATATCATCACCTAACAATGCACTTAATCCACGCCCTAAACCCTTAGCTTGTTTTTTTGCCGCTGTGGCTTTAATTGTTGCTTTTTTTGCACTTGTTTTTTTAGCGACGGTAGTTTTAGACGCTGTTTTTTTACTTACTGATTTATTAACCATTTTTCGATACTTTAATTTAAACTTAAACTAATTACTTTAATTATTTTTTCTTAGTAATTTTTAAAAGCTCTTTAGCAAATTGCATATAAGCTTTTGCGCCACGCGATGATTTATCGTATTGAATGCCAGGCATCCCATAACTTGGCGCTTCAGCTAAACGAACATTGCGCGGAATAAGTGTTTTAAATACTTTATCGCCAAAATACTCTTCCAATTGCTCGGAGACTTGCTGCTGCAAAGTCATACGTGCATCATACATCACACGTAATAAACCGGTGATTTCCAAATTAGGATTAATATTTTGATGTACACGCTTAACTGTATTAACTAAATCCGATAAGCCCTCCAAGGCGAAATATTCACACTGCATTGGAATAATCACGCCATCGGCAGCTGCTAATGCATTAATCGTTAATAAGGATAAGGTGGGTGGACAATCAATTAAGATAAAATCATATTGCTTAGTTAATTCAGCAATCGCATTTTTCAAGCGATACTCACGATCTTCTAATTCCATCAAATCAATGTCAGCACCAGATAACTCGCGATTACTGGCTAGTACATCATAAGCACCTGTTTCAGAGCTAACAATGGCATCATTGATGCCTGCTTGAGCTATTAATACGTGATAAACATTTGATTCTAAATCATTTTTATCGACACCAGAACCCATGGTCGCATTACCCTGAGGATCGAGGTCAATTAAAAGAACCTTTTTCTTATTCGAGGCAAGACCAGCGGCAAGATTAATTGCGGTGGTCGTCTTACCAACGCCACCCTTTTGATTTGCTACACAATATATTTTAGGCAATTTAACCACCCTAATCCTTTTTACTTATCCATAGTAAACAACGCTTAGCATCCAGATCCACCACCTGCAGTTTTTGCCAACTACTTAGTTGCCAATCTGTATTACATTCTAAATCAGCAACCTCATCGGCTAGATAATGCCCTTTCATCGCCGCCAGTAGACCACCAACTTTTAAGGTATGACCAGACCAATTAGCAAAATCGCGTAAAGATGCGAAAGCTCTAGATATCACTAAATCTGCTTCATGTGAACGATAGTCTTCAATTCTACCGTGCTTTGAACGCAGATTCTTCAAGCCCAGGCGTCCAGCGACCATGGTAATAAATGCAGTCTTTTTTTCAACCGCATCCACACATGTCACCTGCCACTGAGGACAACATATCGCAATAACCACACCAGGCAAGCCTCCGCCTGAACCCACATCCAATACAGTCAATGGTAATTGTGGATCGTAGCGCTCAACTAAGGACGGTATTACAGCAAGACTATCAAATAGATGCTGAATCAAAATTTGTTCAGCATCTTTTATCGCAGTGATATTATACGTTTTATTCCACTTCTGTATAAGCTCAAGGTAGAGCAAAATATCCTGCCTTTGTTTATCATCAAGCCTTAAACCCATTTGTTCTGCAGCTCGTTCTAGACGGATACTAAAGTCTGTCATATGAAACTTACCTATCTGGTGTTAATTCGCATTGTTTCACGTGAAACATTTATTTATAAGCTAACATAGCTTTAGCGTTAGATTAGGCCTTTAACGACTGCTGTGCCCGCTTTAAGTGGATTAACAACAGTGAAATGGCTGCAGGCGTAATACCGGAAATACGAGACGCTTGACCTATGGTCTCGGGTCGATGCTTATTCAAAAATGAACGCGCTTCAATCGATAGGTTACTAATCGCATCATAATCAAAATCTGCTGGAATCTTCATATTTTCAAATTGCTGTTGACGCTTCACTTCTTCTTGCTGTCTATCGATATAGCCAGCATATTTAATTTGAATTTCCACTTGATCGATTTCATCATGGCTTAAGGTTTTATCCGTGCTAAAGCTATCACCCTCTTTGCTTTTTAAACTCATTAAGGCCTTATAACTAACATTCGGACGCTTAAGTAGTTCAGCTAAAACATAAGCTTTTTCAGGTGCAGTACCTAAGACGGCAGCCGCTTCGTTTTTATCAAAGGTCTCTCCGTGCACCCGAATAGAATGTAAACGCTTGATTTCAGCTTGAACATTATCACGTTTAGCAGCAAAGGCTTCCCAACGTGCCTGAGGTACCACACCTAAACGATAACCAATTTCTGTTAATCTAAAATCGGCATTATCTTCACGCAAACTTAGTCGGTATTCAGCGCGTGAGGTAAACATACGGTATGGTTCTGTCACGCCACGGGTAATTAAATCATCGACCAACACACCTAAATAGGCTTCATCACGGCGCGGCGTCCAACTATCCTTACCTTGTAAAAGTAAACAAGCATTAATACCCGCTAATAAACCCTGAGCAGCTGCCTCTTCATAACCAGTAGTACCATTGATTTGTCCGGCAAAGAATAGACCCTTAATGTGTTTACTTTCCAAGCTAGCTTTTAATTCACGTGGATCATAATAATCATATTCAATGGCATAGCCTGGTCGCAAAATATGTGCATTTTCTAGACCACGGATACTACGCACTAACTTAAATTGAATATCAAATGGCAAACTCGTTGAAATACCGTTTGGATAAATCTCATGGGTATGTAATCCCTCGGGTTCTAGAAAGATTTGATGTGAGTTTTTATCGGCAAAACGGTTAATTTTATCCTCAACCGATGGACAATAACGCGGACCGACCCCATCAATCTTACCGGTAAACATCGGTGAACGGTCAAAGCCACTACGGATAATGTCGTGGGTACGTTCATTCGTCTGCGTAATCCAACACGAAATTTGTGGCGGGGGTGGTTCTGTACGTCCCAGATAGGAGAAAACAGGTATAGGATCGGTATCACCTGGTTGCTCAACCAAGTGCGTAAAATCAATAGTACGCGCATCTAACCTAGGTGGCGTACCCGTTTTTAACCGTCCCTGAGCTAAGTTTAACTCCTTTAAACGATGAGCAAGACTGACCGATGGCGGATCTCCAGCTCTACCACCTGAATAATTATCAAGACCAACGTGAATCTTACCGTTAAGAAATGTTCCTGCTGTCAATATAACAACCGGTGCGTAAAACTTTAAACCGATTTGAGTCACTGCACCTATCACACGGTCGCCTTCAATCAATAAATCATCGACGCCTTGCTGGAATAAGTAAAGGTTTTCTTGGTTTTCTAAGATATAGCGAATCGCATTTCTATATAGGACTCTATCTGCTTGGGCGCGCGTTGCTCTGACTGCAGGGCCTTTAGAGCTATTAAGAATTCTAAATTGAATACCCGCCTTATCAATAGCTTGTGCCATTGCGCCGCCGAGCGCATCAATTTCTTTAATCAAATGCCCCTTACCAATCCCACCAATCGAGGGATTACAAGACATCTGACCGAGTGTTTCGATATTGTGTGTTAACAACAAGGTTTTAGATCCCATACGAGCAGCAGCTAAGGCCGCTTCCGTACCGGCATGACCCCCACCAACAACAATTACATCAAATTTATTTGGAAAGTCCATGATATTTTAAGGGTATAAAAAATTTATAGCGCTGAGACGGAGATAATATTTTATTGAATCAATTAATTAAGATGCGCCTTTATTTTTATGGTGAAACCACGTAACGCAGTATAAGGCGAGTAATCTATCCATCTGCATTTTAGAATTTATGTTGATGTATTTTACCATAGATAATTACCGCTATAAATTGATTTTAAAGAGTTGATGTTTCACGTGGAACAAGTATAAGAATTTGCTTTGATTCGTTGTAGTTGAAGCTTCTGCTATTAAAACAGTAGTTGTAAAAACTGTTCTTTAAATAATTTACTCTCCGTTTGCCGTCTAAATTTAATCTAAGTCTAATCTTTTACTACTAGTGGTGCTCACTAATTTGTATATACAGTAATAACAAAGATAGATACAACAAGCAAGAAACGCTACCTTCTGCTTTGTTCCACGTGAAACAAAAATCAACTTAAATCGCTCACGTTCCACGTGAAACAAATGGGGATTGTGGATAACTTTGTGGTTAAGCGTTGGTAAAGCTGCGGATTTACTCTGAATAATCTGTGCATAAGGTTTATAAGCATATGTATTATCAAAGTAAATAAATTGATAAGATATAGGGTAAATTACAATCAACCATGTGCAAATCAAGAAGGGGTTACTATGACATTGAATAGTTCAGGGCTAAGTATTAAATCTAAATTACCTGATGTTGGAACAACTATTTTCTCAGTAATGAGTCAATTAGCGCTTGATCATCAAGCAATTAATTTGGGACAAGGTTTCCCCGAGTTTAATCCAGATGTGAAATTGCTTAACTTAATTGATGAGGCGATGAGATCCGGGCATAACCAGTATGCACCGATGCCAGGTATTCCTGCACTAAGAAATCAAATCGCAGCAAAGGTAAATGCACTTTATGGTGCGCAAATCAATCCTGATACTGATGTCACTGTAACGAGTGGTGCTACCGAGGCATTAATGGTAGCAATACAGGCGGTGGTGCATCCAGGCGACGAAGTGATTGTGATTGAACCAAATTATGATTCCTATGTGCCGTGTATTCGATTAGCAGGTGGTCAACCTGTGTTTGTCCAGCTAACAAAACCAAGTAAGGATAATTTACGTTACAGCATGAACTGGCAACAATTAAAGGATGCAATCACCGATAAAACTAAATTAATTATTCTTAACTTTCCACATAATCCAACAGGTATCACATTCGAACAAAGCGATTTAGACACGCTAGCAGAGATAATCAGAGGAAAGAATATTTTTTTAATCGCTGATGAAGTATATGAACATATTGTTTTCCGTGATAAAAAATTTCTAAGCTTCTTAAGCCACGAAGAGTTGAAAGAAAAAAGTTTTGTTATTTCTTCTTTTGGTAAAACCTATCATAGTACCGGTTGGAAAATAGGTTATTGCGTGGCGCCATCAAAGTTAATGAATGAATTTAGAAAGGTGCATCAATTCACAGTATTTTCAGTTAATACTGCAATTCAAGTTGCGCTCGCTGAATTTATGAAAGAGCCTTCACACTATCTTGAACTCTCAGCATTTTATGAACAAAAACATGATTTACTGTTAAATGGTCTTAAGGATACCAAGTTTAAAGCTATTCCAAGTGATGGGACTTTTTTCTTATTAGCAGATTACACTGATATAGACGATATGGCTGAAACTGATTTTGCAATTAAACTAACTAAAGAGGTGGGAGTAACCTTAATTCCTGTATCAGCATTTTATAAGAATAGTGATTCTGTCGAAGCGAATAATCATATGCTGCGTTTTTGTTTTGCTAAAAGCGATGAGACCTTAAATCAAGCCATTGAACGTTTAAAAAATCTCTAAATATTGATGTTAATAGCTTAATTAATTTAAATACCTGTTTTTATTATTATGACTTGTGGATAAGTGGGATAACTTGTTTTTAGTTTGATAAATCAATTACTTAAAATTATATTTTTTTGGTATAAGCTTGATAGCTAGATTAGACTTAATTGTGAATTAAATTAGCAGTTTTGTTATGAATACTACTTAATCCAAATACAAGCACTACTTATCCACAATTAATTCTGCTTAATGATGCAAAGAAGGTTATTAAATATAAAATAACCACGCTGATTAGATAGCTAACTAATCTTTATCGATACAACCATTTCAACTTAGAAGTGATAGGTAGAGGCTTGATATAGTAACTAAGAGACCTTTGCAATAACCCCTCAAACTTCCTAAA
>NZ_KV792951.1:0-18145 GCF_001808335.1 Oligella sp. HMSC05A10
GATGAGGTGCAAACCTCACCCTACTCGATTTGCATTAAGATTCAGCCTTTATCTTTATTTTCTTAATCCCAATGAAAGAACCAGTTAAACAAGCCACGCCAAAGGGTAGTTGGTTTGCCGTGATCACCTTGGCCGTTGCCGCTTTTATATTTAATACCACGGAGTTTGTGCCGGTCGGTCTATTGCCGGATATTGCTGCGGGGTTTCGCATGGACATTGCTCACACGGGCTTGTTGATGACGCTCTATGCGTGGGCCGTGACCATATTTTCTTTGCCCTTGACGATGGTGACGGCGGGGGTTGAAAGACGGCGTTTACTGATCTTATTGTTTGTGCTTTTTATTGCGAGCCATGCCTTGGCAGCGGTGGCTTGGAATTTTTCGTCTTTATTGGTGGCACGTATCGGGGTAGCGATGGCGCATGCCGTTTTTTGGGCGATTACTATTCCTTTAGCGGTGCGCTTGGCACCTAAGGGCAAAACGAGTAAAGCCCTTAGTTTTATTGTAACTGGTTCATCCTTGGCGACGGTGTTAGGTGTGCCTTTGGGCACTGTGATTGGTCATCATTTGGGTTGGCGCGTTACCTTTGGTTTGATTGGGGTGATGGCTGCGATTATTTTAGCTTTATTGTGGCGCACCTTGCCTAAACTGAGCAGTCAAAGTAGCGGTAGTTTAAGCGTTGTACCTGCCTTATTAAAGCGACCTGCGCTACAGTATATTTATTTGAGCCTGGCGCTGATAATGACGGCACATTTTACCGTGTCAACCTATATCAGTCCCTATTTACAAACCGTCGGTGGCATGAGTAATCACATGGTGGTGATGATGTTATTTGTGATTGGTTTAGCCGGTATTTTGGGAGGTATTATTTTTTCGCGTTATGCGGGGCGCTATGCCTTGTCCTTACTGCTAATATCTTTATTAGGCATTAGTGTTTCTTTGCTGCTGTTGAAAATAGCAGTGCACTCCTTATGGGTGCTGATGCCTTTAGCCATTGTCTGGGGTACAGTGATTACCTTGCTGAGTATGGTGCTACAAAGTAAGGTTTTGGAAAATGCCGCTGATGCGCCGGATATCGGTGTGGCGATATTTTCTGGGGTGTTTAATATCGGCATTGGTGGGGGTGCCTTGTTAGGTGGGCAAATGATCAATCACGTTGGCTTAGCAAATATTCCTTATGTGGGAGCGATATTGGCTGTTATAACCTTGATTGCTTTTTGGTGGAAAGGGCGTCTTTTAAGATCTTAAAGTATTTCTTTATTTAACCCTCTACGCTAAACTGCCTTGGCTTATAACCCGAAATGATGTGAGAATGTTAGAATATTTCTTTTGACGTCTATTCTTCTTACGGGGACCTCATGGATCATCAGTTATCTTTAAATAAAGACAAAATCAAATTTGTCCTTTTCGAAGGCGTGCATCAAAATGCCTTAGATGTGCTACATAGCAATGGTTATACCAATATCGACTATCATAAAAAAGCGCTTGAAGGTCAGGAGTTGCTTGATGCAGTCGCTGATGCGCATTTCATCGGTATTCGTTCCCGTACGCAGATGACGGCCGAGGTATTTGCTGCGGCTAAAAAGCTGGTGGCCTTGGGTTGCTTCTGTATTGGTACCAATCAAGTGGATTTAAAGGCGGCTAGAGAGCGCGGTGTACCGGTATTTAATGCCCCCTTTTCTAATACACGCTCGGTAGCGGAGTTGGTATTGGCTGAGATCATTATGCTCTTTAGAAAAATCCCGGCCATGAACACTACCTTGCATAAGGGCGGTTGGAATAAGTCCGCAGTAGGTAGTTATGAGGTGCGCGGTAAAAAGCTCGGTATTATCGGTTATGGTCATATTGGTACCCAGATTGGTATTTTGGCCGAGGCCTTAGGTATGCACGTCTACTACTATGATATTGAGGCTAAATTACCTTTGGGTAATGCCACTGCCGTCAATACACTGCAGGAGTTATTGAGTCTGAGCGATGCGGTGACCCTACACGTGCCTGAGGATGCCACCACGGCCAATATGATGAACGCTGAGCGTATTGCCCAGATGAAGCCAGGCGCTCATTTAATTAATGCATCACGCGGTACGGTAGTTGATATTGACGCACTGGCTGCAGCGATTAAGAGTGGCCACCTTGGTGGTGCCGCCATCGACGTTTTCCCAGTGGAGCCTAAATCTAACGACGACGAGTTCGTGAGTGCTTTACGTGGTTTGGATAATGTGCTGTTAACCCCACATATCGGCGGTTCGACGCAAGAAGCACAGGCAAATATCGGTATTGAGGTCGCCAGTAAATTGGTGAAATACTCTGATAACGGCAGTACCCTATCAGCGGTGAATTTCCCTGAGGTATCGTTACCAGGCACGGAAAATACGCATCGCTATATGCATATTCATCAGAATAAACCGGGCGTGCTGAATGCGATTAATCAGATTTTCATGAAGGATCACATTAATATTATTGGCCAGTATCTACAAACCGATCCAGAGTTGGGCTATGTGGTGATGGATGTTCAATCAGAAAATCCTGAGTTAGCGCTGAGCTTACTTAAAGAGGTACCCGGAACAATCCGTACACGTGTGATTTATTAGTATCAATGCTCTTTTCCAGCCGGGTTGCGCTAGACTGCTTAGCGATCCGGCGACTTTATGGGTGCTGTACTGCTGCGGTTATAGCACCCATATTTTTTGACTGTACTCAGAGGAATGTTTTATGACAGCAGCTCAACCACAAAAAATTGGGCAAAAACCATTTACTGTTCGCGAGCGTTTTGTCTATGCTTTTTTGTTTGAGATTTTTGGTATTGGTATTAGCACCCCGTTGTTTGCTTGGTTGACTGGCAACAATATGCTAGATATGGGCATGATTGCCACGGTGATTGCGGTGATGGCGCTGTTGTGGAATATGCTGTTTAACTCCCTGTTTGATGCGTGGCTTAAGCGTCATCATTTAAGTAAAAATATCCGTATTCGCATCTTGCACGCTTTTTTATTTGAAGTGGGGCTGATTTGCTTTGCCTTGCCATTTATTATGTGGTGGCTCAACATCAGTTTGTGGCAAGCCTTAACGCTAGATATTGGTTTTATTCTTTTTTATTTACCTTATACTTATATTTATAGTTTGATATACGATACCTTAAGAAAGAATTTCTGGGGTCGTCTCACGGTTTAAATTAAGTACTTGTTATGGAACAGTTGGAGTTCTTCGAGATACCCAGTCCCTGTATCAATGTCTGCGAGTCAAATGAGCGCGGCTATTGTAAGGGCTGTTATCGTAGTCGCGAGGAGCGCCAAGGGTGGATTAGCATGAGTGATCCACAAAAGCGTGAGGTCTTACGTCTTTGTAGCTTACGTAAAAAGCGAGCAGAGCAGCAGCTAATGCTCGATCAGGTGAGGCGCGTGGAGGGGACTTAGCTCATCCATCACAAACAAGCGGCATGGCGCTTTGTTAGCCATAGTGTGGGTATTATGATACAACTTAGGCTTTATCTATGCGATCAACACGGCTTTCATTGAAAGATATAAGGGTTATCTATTATAATAAATTGATGAATATCAAATCTTAGCGTGTAAGCACTGCTTGATGAGCGTAGCTTACTTGAGCTCGACAATTAAATCAAAACGTTGCTGGAGCGTCTTCTGAGTAGCACGAAGTAGTGCGGTGAATAGCTCTAAGTGTCTCAGATGCATTCGTCCATCATGGTTTGATTTGGCTTGGTGAGGCATTATCATGGGTAGTTTTTCTTCAGCGAAGGGTCGCGGTTTTTATAAAAACGCCTTACTTGTGAGTGTGGCGTTGGCTATTTTTCCACTTAGTGCAGAGGCTGTATCTGATAGTCGGAGAATCGGACCAATTGTAATCTATAGCTCAGCTGCACTCGCTCCATTTGTTGTTGGTAGGGGGCATTATGCCAATGTGGCGGATGAGCGTCTTGGTAATACTATACCTTATACATCGGGTATTCTCACTGTTCAAGGCAGTAAGACTGATAGCAACGGTAATCTAAAGAACTGGTCTGATTTTGATATGGGTGAAAACATCATGACTAAGATCAACCACAAGCCATATAAGATCGAAGTACTGCCGTTGTTTCCCGAAGGACATTTTGATGATGTTTATCAAGAGACCTCCCTCCGTACAGCCGCCAACGCCCAAAGCCATGCTGCATCAACTCCTACACAACAAGCGCTCTGGGATAATCCGGTGAAGTTAAGTGATCCAAATACCTGGACTCGTTTCCCTGAATTAAGCGCTGCGGTCGAGACAATGCGTACATTTCGGCGATTTTTTGATGAACCTGAGGCACCTGCCATCATTGAGTCCAAACTACCCTATCAATCCATTATTTCCTATTTAGCGTGTTCGAGTAGCTTAGTGCCGGGTTGTCAGGATGAACAGGGTAATTTTAAAGCCCCTGATAAGATCGTGTTTCCTAATGGTTATGGTGAAAATATTGATACTTTGTACATGGACGACTTGTTTGAAGCGATGAATCCTGAACTGGCGGGAGATGGGCCTTTTTCTTTACGCCAAGCGATGAGAGCCTTAGTCTACACCGGTGAGAAATTTAAGGTTGCGGATACCGGTGAGGAGATTCATAGCCTGAAGGGTTTATTCGATTATTTATTGAGAAAGGAAAATAAATTCTTCACACTCGGTGAGATCGATTATGGTGCCATTGGTGGTGTGGGGCACCCACCCTATGACGTTGAGCCGTATGAGCAGTTGGTGCCCGGCGACACCACAATTAATGTGGCGATGAAGAAGACGCCATCCTTTGATGGCATCGTTATTCGTCCGCCAGAAGAGGGTGGTACCGGTATTAATATGGGTGGTAATAAGATCACGAATCTGGTCCCAGGTACCGATGA
Organism: Oligella sp. HMSC05A10; assembly: GCF_001808335.1. Lineage (NCBI taxonomy): Bacteria > Pseudomonadati > Pseudomonadota > Betaproteobacteria > Burkholderiales > Alcaligenaceae > Oligella > Oligella sp. HMSC05A10. The sequence continues at coordinate 4,871 of NZ_KV792951.1, forward strand.
TATGGATGCAGTGAATGTCTCGCAGTTAAAGCAGGTCGAGACAACTATGACGAATCAGGTAACGCAATTGAAGCATGACTTTGATAGGCGTTTAAATGATACGGAGAGGCGCTTGGGGAGACGTGCTGATGCCGGTACGGCTACGGCTTTAGCGGTGGCGGGCTTGCCGCAGGCATTTATCCCGGGTAAAAGCTTAGTTGCCTTAGGCACGGGTAGTTATGGTAGTCAAGTAGCGTTTGCTGCTGGCATATCACGTATCTCAGATAATGGTAAATGGATTCTTAAGGGGTCTGTTTCGACCGCCACGCATGGTCATGTTGGTGCCAATGCAATGCTTGGTTATCAGTGGTAATTTAGTGGCTTATAGTGGAAGTACAGTGTCTTTGGTGCAGCATTTTGATATTGTGAGGAATTATCATGAGTAAGTTTTCTTCAGCGATAGGTCGTGGTTTTTATAAAAACGCCTTGACCATAAGTGTGGCGTTGGCTTCTTTATCGCTTAGTACACAGGCCGTAGCTTATTATCCTGGTGATGGTAGGTCATCCGGGGGACCACTCTGGTTTGGCACAGCCGCAGCATTAGCTCCATTTGCTGTCGGTAGGGGGCATTATGCCAATGTGGCCGATGAGCGTCTTGGTAATACCATACCTTATACATCGGGTATTCTCACCGTTCAAGGCAGCAAAAATGATAGCAACGGTAATCTAAAGAATTGGTCTGATTTTGATATGGGTGAAAACATCATGACCAAGATTTATCACAAGCCATATAAGATCGAAGTACTGCCGTTGTTTCCCGAAGGACATTTTGATGATGTTTATCAAGAGACCTCCCTCCGCACAGCCGCCAACGCTCAAAGCCGTGCTGCATCAACTCCTCGCCAACAGCTATTTACACGACAAGCACTCTGGGATAATCCGGTCAAGTTAAGTGATCCAAACACATGGACTCGTTTCCCAGAATTAAGCGCTGCTTATCAGGCTATGCAGTCATTTTTGCGATATTCTTATGGTGAGGAGGCTGAGGCAACTACTGCAAGGATCGAGTCCCAATTACCCTATCAATCCTTTGTTTCTTATTTAGCATGTTCAAGCAGTCTAGTGCCGGGTTGTCAGGATGAAAAAGGTAATTTTAAAGCCCCTGATAAGATCGTGTTTCCCACTGGGTATGGTGAAAATTTTGACACTTTGTACGACCAAGACAATTACTCATTTAGGCAGTTATTTGAAAAGGTTAATGGGGAGGACGATTATCCTTACTCTTTGGATGAGGTGATGCGATCCATGGCTTACGAGGGTGCAAAATTTAAGGTTGCGGATACCGGTGAGGAAATTAATAATATGCAGGATTTATTCGGTTATTTATTGAGGGAGGAGAATAAATTCTTCACACTCGGTGAGATCGATTATTCTGCGATTGGTGGTGTGGGGCATCCACCCTATGGCGCTGAACCGTATTATCAGTTGGTGCCTGGCGATACCTCAATTATTGTGGCGATGAAGAAAACGCCGACTTTTGATGGTGTCATTATTCGTCCACCAGAAGAGGGTGGGACCGGTATCAATATGGGCGGTAATAAGATCACAAATCTGGCCCCAGGTACCGATGATATGGATGCAGTGAATGTCTCGCAGTTAAAGCAGGTCGAGAGAAATATGACGAATCAGATAACGCAATTGAAGTATGACTTTGATCAGCGTATCAATGAAACGGAGAAGCGCCTTGAAAGACGTGCTGATGCTGGCACGGCTACGGCCTTGGCGGTAGCGGGCTTGCCGCAGGCATATATCCCGGGTAAAAGCTTAGTTGCCTTAGGTACGGGTAATTATGGTAGTCAAACAGGATTTGCTGCTGGCGTATCACGCATCTCAGACAATGGTAAATGGATTCTTAAGGGGTCTGTTTCAACAGCCACGCATGGTCGTGTCGGCACCAATGCAGCAATTGGCTATCAGTGGTAATATTTAGTGGTTTATAGGAGAAAAACAATGTCTTTGTTACAACATAAACTTAAAGCAGCAGCCATTCTGGCCGCTTTATCATTGGCAGCTTGTGGTAATCTTAGCAAGGTTGACGAGCATGGTATGACCGATGATCCGGTGTGGCCAGAGGTGGATCGTGTGACCTTTAATAATAAAATGGGTACCTTCCCCGATTTAAGCGCATTAAAAGAGGTGAAGGCTGGCATGACCAAGGATCAGTTGTATTACTTGCTCGGTCGCCCACATTTTGGTGAAGGCTTTGCCGGGGTGCGTGAGTGGGATTATTTATTCCACTTCCATACACCAGGTCAGGGGACCAATGATGTGACCACGTGCCAGTTTAAGGCCCTTTATGATCGTGACTACTTTACCCGCAGCTTCTTCTGGCGTCCGGTTGACCCAGTAGATGCGGTATGCCCTCCAGGGGCGGTAGGGCCACAGCGCTATACCATTGCGGCAAATGCGTTATTCGCCTTTGATAAGTCGGATATTTCCTCTATGCGTGCTGAGGGACGTCGTCAATTAGATGAGCTGGCCGCTAAGATTCAGAGCTTTGATGTACTAAAAGGTGTTACTGTTTACGGTCATACGGATTTATTGGGTAACGATGCCTACAATATGAATCTCTCACAGCGTCGTGCTGATAGCGTGCGTAACTACCTGATTCAGCGTGGCGTATCATCTGAGCTGATTAGTGCCCAAGGTATGGGTAAGACGCAGCCTGTGAAAGAGTGCGATAGTTCACAGTCACGTAACGCTTATATTGCTTGCTTAGAGCCTAATCGTCGAGTGGAAATTTCGGTTGACGGTTCAGGACAGAAAAAGTAATTAGCTAAATGATTAGGGCGACTCATTGAGTCGCCCTTGTTTTTACAGGGGTAAATCACTCTGCCCCGCTGCCAATCCCCAAGTCCAAGCGATAATGCGTGTCGCATCTTCGCTGGTACCTGCCTTGTTATAACTCACTAGGCGTTTGACTTTTTCTTCGATTTCATCACGGCTTAAGGTATTGCCCGGATCGCCTTTGGGATCGCTAACAAATGCTTCAAGTGCACGACCGTCCTTGGTCAAGACCTTTACCTTACCTAACCATTTATCAGGATAAGCAGCATCCACCTCAGGATCGAGCTGCATCGTAACTTTTTGACGGAAAGCATCAATACGTGCATCACCTAAGGCTGCTTCAAATTCATCCAAGCCGGCAAAGCCGTTATAAGCCAAAACGCCTAGCACCGTGCCCATGGAAAACTTCGATTGGTGTACGGTGGCAGGCTTATCCACGGCGCCCAGCACATCAATGGCCGCTTGATGCACAAAGGTTTGCACCCCGGCAATGTCATCAGCATTTAAGTTATGCTTTTGCATTACGGCCCATAGCGCATCGGCAGCAGGGTGAGTATGGCGGCAGGAGGCGTGGTATTTAAATGAGGTCTCCAAAAGGGCCCAACGCTGGCCTAAGCCGGCAACTAATTTATCGCTTTGTGGTGCTTGGCTAAAGGCCTTGCCCATGCCTTTTTCACCATCAAAAATATCCTCAGCACCGCTAAATCCCTTAGCCGCTAATGAAGCTGCCATCAAACCGTTGGCGGCGGCTTTAGCTGTATGTAATTGCTTGGAGTCGGCCGCGGTTTTTAAAAACTCCCACAGTCCTGCGGCTTGAGTTCCGGCGCTACCTAAAGCATCTTGCATTTGTGCTGTCGTCAGACCGAGCAAGCGACCCACCGTGGCAGCGGCAGCGATGGTACCGGCGGTTGCTGTGGTGTGGAAGACTTTGTAATGACTTCGGCCCAAGAACTCACCGACACGAATACCCACTTCATAACCCACCACACAGGCAGTCAAGAGCGCTTTGCCGCTGGCATTTAAGTCTTGAGCCATGGCTAAAGCCGGTGGGAAGACCACGCAAGCAGGATGAAAAACCGAGCTGTTATGCAGATCGTCTTGCTCCACCATATGCGCTGCGGCAGCATTAACCATCGCTGCAAAGTAGGGGCTGGTTTTTTGACCGCTAGGAATTAACTGAGCACTACCATCCGCTGGTCCTTGTTCTTTAGCAAAGGCAGCGATTTTTTGTACAGGTGCTTCAGTTGAGCCAGCATACATTGAACCCAAGGTATCAAGTAGCAAATCCTCGCAGCGACGCACTACCTCAGTAGGAATATCTTCAAATTGCAGGTTTGCTGCAAACTCCGCAATCACATAACTGGATGTATTCATTAAAAACCTTTTAGAAAGAGCGGGGTAGACCAAGCACGTGTTCGGCAATAAATGAATAAATTAAGTTGGTTGAGATCGGTGCGACCTGATAGAGTCGGGTCTCACGGAACTTGCGCTCAACATCATACTCATTAGCAAAACCAAAGCCGCCATGGAATTGTAAGCAGGCATTCGCCGCTTCCCAAGAGGCGTCCGCTGCTAGTAATTTCGCCATATTAGCTTGGGCACCACAGGCTTTGTGCTCATCAAATAAGCGCGCCGCTTCATAGCGCATTAAGCTTGCTGCTTCAATATTAATAAAGGCTTTGGCAATGGGGAATTGCACACCTTGGTTTTGACCGATAGGACGACCAAAGACCTCACGTTCCTTAACATAGGCCGTGACCTTATCAATAAACCAATAGCCGTCACCAATACATTCGGCAGCAATCAAGGTGCGCTCGGCATTTAGACCATCTAGAATATAGCGGAAACCCTTGCCCTCTTCACCGATAAGATTCTCTTCGGGGATTTCAAGGTTGTCGAAAAAAAGCTCATTGGTTTCGTGGTTTACCATATTGGGAATAGGGCGCACACTCATACCATTGGCCATAGCCTCTTTAATATCAACAATAAAAATGGACATGCCGTCCGCTTTACGTTGTACTTCCTCTAGCGGGGTGGTGCGGGCTAAGAGAATCATCAAATCGGAGTTCATCACGCGCGAGATCCAGACCTTCTGACCATTTACCACATAGCGACCGTCTTTTTTAACGGCAGTCGTCTTTAGCTTGGTCGTATCAGTACCGGTCGTCGGTTCAGTGACTGCCATGGATTGCAGACGCAATTCACCAGACGCAATTTTTGGTAAATAAAGGCGCTTTTGCTCTTCTGAACCGTGACGCAGTAGGGTGCCCATATTGTACATTTGACCGTGACAGGCTCCAGAATTACCCCCATTACGGTTAATTTCCTCCATAATAACAGAGGCCTCTGTCAAACTGAGACCAGAGCCACCGAACTCCTCGGGGATCAGCGCCGCTAGCCAACCTGCATCCGTGAGTGCTTTGACGAACTCGCTCGGGTAGCCGCGCTCTTCATCAACCTTGCGAAAGTATTCAGCGGGGAATTCACTACATAAATCGCGAATGGCATCGCGAATATCTTGGTATTTATCGTCAGTTCTTATCATGTTATTTCAGCATTAAGTAGCAAGTTTATAAATCGTATTAGCCCACTATGCCTTATCTCTATTAATATGGCTATTGTCAATTGATAAAGTTTGTCTTTAAAAAAATTCAAGGAAGCGAATTCATGTCCATGCATTTTGATTTAACCGATATGCGATTAATGCTCAATATTGCCGAGGTTAAAAGCCTAACTAAGGCGGCGGAGCGCACTTTTTTATCGCTGCCAGCGGCGAGTCATCGGATTAAGAATTTAGAACAAAGCATGGGTACTGAGCTTTTGTATCGCAGCAGTCAGGGTGTGACGCTGACCCCGGCAGGTGAAGTGTTTGTGGAGCATGCGATGCGGGTATCACAGCAGCTGCAATATTTGCGTGGGGATATGAAGGAGTTTGCTACGGGTATTCGCGGCAAAATCAGAGTCTACGCCAATACTACGGCGATGAGTGAGTTTATGCCGGAGATTTTAGGGCGTTATCTGGCCTTGCAGCCGGAGGTGAGTGTTGAGCTGCGTGAGCGTTTAAGTTTAGAAATCGTGCAGGCAGTGACCGAGGGGCATGCCGATATTGGGATTGTCGCCGGTTTGGATGAGGCGATGATGAAAAGCAGTAATGTGCGCTACTTACCGTATCGAGTAAATAAATTAAGTTTTGTGGCGCACCCGTCGCATCCCTTAAGTCAGGCAGAGTCGATTAGCTTTGTGGATACTTTAGATGAGAGTTATGTCTGTTTATCAGAGTGGAGTGCAATTCATAGTTTCTTGCGTAAGGCGGCAAGTAATTTAGGGCGTAGCTTAAAGTACCGAGTGGAAGTCAGTAGTTTTGAAGCGGTTTGTCGGATGGTGGCGGCAAAGGTCGGGGTCAGTATTATTCCGGCTACTGCGATTACGCGTTATGCCGAAAGGATGGATTTGGTGCAGGTGCCCTTAGCGGATGGGTGGGCCGATAGGCAGTTGCAAGTATGTTTAAGAGCAAATGAGGCCTTGCCGAGCTTTGCACAGCCTTTATTGGATTTGTTGTTGGCAGAGGCAGATGAAGGGCAGCGCGAGGGCTAGCAGGGTTCATAGGAATGGCACAAACTATCCTCTTTCAATCTGATAAAGTGCGAGTTTAGTGAAGCGCAATTCACTAATTTGGCAGTATGGGGCATGATCATTTAGGTTCATAATTTTATCGTATTAAAGGCGTAGAGACGATGACAGAGATTAATCTACAAGACTGGGTGGGACGGCAGGAACGTGTTGCTGAGTTTATAAGCGCTAGCCATACTAAAAAAATCGCATTTAGTGTGAATGCACCTGTGCCGGACGAGGGTGAGGCTTTACCTTTATTGTGGCATTGGGCATTTTTTGTTGATCCCTTGCCATTAAAGGGCTTGGGTGAAGATGGTCACCCGGCACGGGGCGGCTTTTTGCCACCAGCGGATAATCGCAATCGGATGTGGGCTGGTGGTCGTTTGAATTTTGTACAAGATTTATTGATTGGCAAGGAAGCCGAACGTATCACAACAATTAAATCGGTGATTGAAAAAGAGGGACGTACGGGTAAATTATTATTCGTTACCCTGGAGCACATTTATGAGCAAGCGAGTCAGGTTTGCCTGATTGAAGAGCAGGATATTGTTTACCGTGAGCCTAGCCCACCGAAGCTAGTCGGCGATGAGATGGCACCCAAGGCCGAATGGTCACAAACGGTAAGACCAGATGCGGTGATGCTGTTTAGATATTCTGCGGTCACCTTTAATGGTCATCGCATTCATTACGACTACCCTTATGCCAATGGGGTTGAGGGTTATCCGGGCTTGGTGGTGCACGGTCCTTTAATTGCGACCAAAGTGTTACAGGCTTTTACTGAGGCACATCCCGATAAGGTGGTGAGCCAATTCAGTTTCCGTGGCGTACGTCCTTTGATTAGCCCGGAGCCATTTAGGGTTGAAGGCCAGTTGCTAGACGCAAATCAAGCTGAGTTGTGGGCGCAGCAGGGAGGAAGCTATGCGCAAAAAGCTCACGTACAGTTTAAGTAAATGTTCGCAGATGACTTCATTGTCTAGCACAAAGATATTTTAAATATAAAGGAATAATTATGATTAGGCCCTTGGATGGGATTACGGTATTGAGTTTTGAACATGCGGTGGCGGCACCTTTTTGTACGCGTCAATTGGCCGATTTGGGCGCACGCGTGATTAAGGTTGAGCGACCGGGTGTGGGTGATTTTGCACGTAGCTATGATGAGCGGGTCAATGGCTTAGCGTCACATTTTGTGTGGATTAATCGCTCCAAAGAAAGCTTGACGCTGGATTTGAAGTCTGAGGCTGCGGCAGAGATTCTAGCGCGTATCCTACCAGAAGTGGATGTGTTGGTACAGAATCTGGCGCCGGGGGCGGCGGCACGTCTGGGCTTGTCGTTTGAGGATTTGCATGAAAAATATCCACAACTCATTGTGTGTGATATTTCCGGCTATGGGGTGGGCGGTCCGTATGAGCAGAAAAAGGCATATGACTTGTTGATTCAAAGTGAGTCGGGTTTTGTGTCGGTGACTGGTTCGGGCGAGGAGATGGCTAAGGCGGGCTGTTCGATTGCTGATATTTCGGCAGGCATGTACGCTTATAGCAATATCTTATCCGCCTTGATTTTGCGTGGCAAAACGGGCAAGGGCTCGCATATTGATGTATCGATGTTGGAAAGTATGGTGGAGTGGATGGGTTTTCCGCTTTATTATGCCTATGAGGGTGCAGAGCCGCCGGTACGGGCGGGTGCGGCGCATGCGGCGATTTACCCCTATGGACCATTCCCAGTAGCGGGTGGTGAGGTAGTGATGTTAGGGCTGCAAAATGAACGCGAATGGAAGGTGTTCTGTGAGCAGGTGTTAAAGCAAGCGGCCTTGGCTGATGATCCACGCTTTGCTCGTAATAGTCAACGCACGGCGCACCGTGAGGAGCTCAAAGCCATTATTGTGGAGGCCTTTTCCAAGCTTAGCAAAGAGCAAGTCATTCATCTGTTAGAAGAGGCCAAGATTGCGAATGCAGCGGTCAATACCATGCATGATGTCTGGCAGCATAAGCAGCTGCAAGCGCGTCATCGTTGGCGTGAGGTAGCAACCTCGGCGGGCACGATTCCGGCCTTGTTACCACCTGGACTTAATAATGCCTTTGAATATCGCATGGCACCGGTGCCGGCTCTGGGTGAGCATAGTGAATCGATTCTACAAGAGCTTGGTTATTCGGCTGAGCAGATTGAGGCATGGCGTCAAGCAGCTACGATTTAGTCAAGGCATTTGGCGTAAATCCTTATGGTTTCAGCTAAGGAATTGCTTTAGACTTTGAATAAAAAGGAGATAGTGATGGCTAAGAAAAATTTTTATATTCGTTCAGCGCTTTTTGTACCTGCAGCAAATCTTGATCGCATTCCAAAGGCATTAGCTACCGATGCGAGCATTGTGATTGTGGATCTGGAGGATGCGGTTGAGGCGGATGCTAAGTTTAGCGTCAGACAGCAGCTTGAGCGTTGGGCGAATGACAATCCCGGTCGCCGTTTTTTCTTGCGTATTAACTCCGCAAAATCACCCTGGTTTATTGATGATTTAGCCTTTGCAGGTCGCATTGATAAAAGTATTTTAGGGGTGGTTTTACCTAAAGCGGAAAGTTCTAAAGACATTATTCCAGTGGAACGCTTAGGGGTGCCCGTGGTGCCTTTAATTGAAACGGCCGCCGGTGTGACTAATCTCAAGGATATCTGCTCTGTTGACGGCGTGACGCGTTTGTCCTTTGGTGAATTGGATATGTGCCTGAGTCTTGGGGTGGATCGTCATAGCAAAGGCGCTAAGCGTTTAATTAATCATATTCGTGCGGAGATTTGCCTGCATAGTCGCGCCGCAAAGCTTAATCCACCGCTAGATACGGTGTATCCTAATTTCCAGGATGCAGCGGGTTTTAGAAAGCGCTTAAAACTAGCCAAAGAAATGGGTTTCGGCGGTAGTTTATGTATTCACCCTAAGCAGTTGGAAGTGGTGCATGATGTCTTTATGCCGAAGCCTGAGGACTTAGCATGGGCTAAGCGGGTGGTGGATGCGACTAAGAAGTTCGGGAACTCAGTCTTCCAATTGGATGGGGAGATGATTGATAAGCCTGTGATCGAGCATGCTCAAGCGATTCTCAAAGAAACCGACGGGGTAGTGATCACCCGTTGATCTGTGTTGCTGATGAAGATGCTCAGCTCTGGGGCATCTTCATGGACGCTATATTCGTACCTCTTCACTAGAAATACGTCGACAGTGTCGCTAAGTGTCTTGTTTAAAAGACAAGGCGCTGTATTTTAAGGCTTTTTTATTGTGCAAAAGCTCAAAAAATGTTATAGTCGCTTGCTAAGCAGTGAAAAAGTCATGACTCTCTCTTTTGCTTTGGATGATTTCCAAGCTTAGTCTATCTAAAGAATTTCTTCTTACATTCTGGGTTTAGTGGATTTATCTTTATCTTAAGAAGTCGGTAGTGATTTTTGAAATTGCTTAGGATTTCGGGTCGTTTTTTCGTGGTTCTTACGTCCATTGGCCCACGCTACGTAAGCGTACAATAAAGGCTGTACGTTAAATTGCCATGTCTAATAAATTAAATTATTTTTTTTAAGGATTGTAGCTCATGCCTACCATAAGCCAGCTCGTGCGTAAGCCACGAGAGTCCAGTCGCGCGAATAGTAAGAGCCCGGCGCTCGAAAACTGCCCGCAGCGACGTGGTGTGTGCACTCGTGTGTATACAACCACACCTAAGAAACCAAACTCTGCGATGCGTAAAGTTGCCAAGGTTCGTCTAACCAACGGTTATGAAGTGATTTCATACATCGGTGGTGAGGGTCACAACTTACAGGAGCACTCTGTTGTTCTAGTTCGTGGTGGTCGTGTGAAAGACTTACCTGGTGTACGTTATCACATCGTGCGCGGTGCCTTAGACTTACAAGGTGTTAAGGATCGTAAACAGGCTCGTTCTAAATACGGTGCTAAGCGTCCTAAGGGTGCCTAATCGCTTTTTTTAAAAGCAATCAATAATCCAAAAAGCCTAGTGATAGGTATTGCTTCCTCCCCTGGAGGGTAAGCGTGCAGCCGCAGCTGCCGGATGATTTTTCTGCGGATGTAAGGGGCTGATCTCTCAATAGACAGCCATGGCTACGTAAGTAGTTCAACTGAATTTGACACAATATAGGAAGTAATCACATGCCTCGTCGTCGTGAAGTGCCCAAGCGCGAGATCCTACCTGATGCAAAGTACGGTAGTGTTGATCTTGCCAAATTTATGAATATTATTATGCTTTCCGGTAAAAAAGCCGTTGCAGAGCGTATCGTTTACGGTGCTTTAACTCAAATTGAAAGCACCACCGGCAAAGAGCCATTAGAAGTGTTTAACACTGCAATTAATAATGTTAAACCGGTAGTTGAGGTTAAGAGCCGCCGTGTGGGTGGTGCTAACTACCAGGTTCCTGTTGAAGTTCGCCCGGTGCGTCGTTTAGCGTTAGCTATGCGCTGGGTACGTGAAGCAGCCAAAAAGCGTGGCGAGAAATCAATGGATTTACGCTTGGCTGGCGAGTTGCTGGATGCGGCTGAAGGTCGTGGCGGCGCTATGAGAAAACGCGAAGAAGTACATCGAATGGCAGAGGCTAACAAGGCCTTCTCTCATTTCCGTTGGTAATTTAAGGACTCAAAAATGGCCCGTAAAACCCCTATTGAAAGATATCGTAATATTGGTATTTCTGCGCACATTGACGCAGGTAAGACAACGACTTCCGAGCGTATTCTTTTCTATACCGGTATTAACCACAAACTAGGTGAGACACACGAGGGCTCTGCCACCATGGACTGGATGGAGCAGGAGCAAGAGCGTGGTATTACCATTACATCGGCTGCTACCACTGCTTTCTGGAGCGGTATGGGCGGTCAGTTTCCTGAGCACCGTATTAACGTGATTGACACCCCGGGACACGTAGACTTTACGATTGAAGTTGAGCGTTCTATGCGTGTACTTGATGGTGCCTGCATGGTTTATTGTGCAGTGGGTGGTGTACAGCCGCAATCTGAAACCGTATGGCGCCAAGCTAACAAATACCACGTACCTCGTTTGGCCTTTGTTAACAAGATGGACCGTACGGGTGCTAACTTCTTAAAGGTTTACGATCAATTAAAGAATCGTTTACGTGCGCATCCGGTACCTATTGTTCTGCCAATTGGTGCAGAAGATCAGTTCGTTGGTGTTGTGGACTTAATCAAGATGAAGTCCATCATCTGGGATGAAGCCAGTAACGGTGTGAAGTTTGAGTACGGCGATATTCCTGCTGAGTTACAGGCTGATGCTGAGCAATGGCGTGAGCACATGGTTGAGTCAGCTGCGGAAGCAAATGAAGAGCTGATGGAAAAGTACCTCGAAGAGGGTGACTTAAGCGAAGCCGATATTGTTAAGGGTTTACGTATTCGTACTATCGCTTGTGAAATTCAACCGATGCTTTGCGGTTCTGCCTTTAAAAACAAGGGTGTTCAGCGTATGCTTGACGCCGTCGTTGAGTTTTTACCGGCGCCGACTGAGATTCCTCCGGTACAAGGTGAGGACGATGATGGTAACCCGGCTACACGTAAAGCTGACGATAAAGAACCAATGTCTGCGCTTGCGTTTAAGTTGATGTCTGACCCATTCGTTGGTCAATTGACCTTCGTGCGTGTGTACTCTGGTGTGATTAACTCGGGTGATACCGTTTATAACCCAGTAAAAGCGAAACGTGAGCGTATCGGTCGTATTCTTCAGATGCACGCTAACAACCGTGAAGAGATCAAAGAGGTTGTGGCCGGTGATATTGCCGCAGTGGTTGGTCTTAAAGACGTAACAACCGGTGAAACGCTATGTGATATGAATAATCACATTATTCTTGAGCGCATGGAGTTCCCTGAGCCTGTTATTTCTTTAGCGGTTGAGCCTAAGTCTAAAGCTGACCAAGAGAAAATGGGTATTGCCTTGTCTCGTTTAGCTCAGGAAGACCCGTCTTTCCGCGTTTCTTCTGACGAGGAATCCGGTCAAACGATTATTTCCGGTATGGGTGAGTTACACCTTGAGGTACTGGTTGATCGTATGAAGCGAGAGTTTAACGTTGAGGCAAATATCGGTAAACCACAAGTTGCTTATCGTGAGACAATTCGCAAGGTATGTGACGAGGTTGAAGGTAAGTTCGTACGTCAGTCGGGTGGTCGCGGTCAGTACGGTCACGTTGTTCTTAAGCTTGAGCCGTTAGAGCAAGGTGGTGGTTACGAGTTCGTTGACGAGATTAAGGGTGGTGTGGTACCACGCGAATTTATTCCTGCCGTTGACAAGGGTATTCAGGAAACACTTCCTGCGGGTGTGTTAGCCGGTTACCCAGTGGTTGACGTTAAGGTGACCTTATTCTTTGGTTCATACCACGATGTTGACTCGAACGAGAACGCGTTCCGTATGGCTGCTTCTATGGCTTTCAAAGACGGTATGCGCAAGGCGGATCCGGTGCTATTAGAGCCTACCATGGCGGTTGAAGTTGAAACGCCTGAGGATTATGCCGGTACTGTGATGGGTGATTTATCATCTCGTCGTGGTATTGTTCAGGGTATGGATGATATGGCTGGTGGTGGTAAAATCATCAAAGCTGAAGTGCCTTTAGCTGAGATGTTTGGTTACGCAACCGACCTCCGTTCATTAACTCAAGGTCGTGCGACATACTCAATGGAGTTTAAACACTACACTGAAGCACCTAAAAATGTTGCTGAGGAAGTAATTGCTTCTCGTGCGTAGTTAAATGTTGCTAAAATACTGCATCGGTTGCATCTTTAAGCCGGTGCAGTAACATTATTTTTAAAAATTAATAGATTGGAATTTTAATATTATGGCAAAAGGTAAGTTTGAACGTACCAAACCCC
>NZ_KV792952.1:0-53440 GCF_001808335.1 Oligella sp. HMSC05A10
TATTTGAAAATAAATTTTAGTGTGTTGTTTTTATTTTACTTCGCTTTTACTCGCTATCACTAAATAGCGCGAAAGACAGCTATTATGCTGAAGTCTTTTCTTCTTGTCAAGTCTTTTATCGAAAAGCCAAAACATCCTAGTGAGTTACCACTCAAAAGCAAGGCTATTTTAAATAAAAGTGATTTGATAGAAAGAGAAGTGGTGCCGGCTACAAGAGTCGAACTCGTGACCTTCTGATTACAAATCAGCTGCTCTACCAACTGAGCTAAGCCGGCTGAAGATTGAAATTATAGACGATTTATATTTATTTGCAAGTACTTTTGTTGTTATTTTATAAAAAAGTCGAATTTAATGCTTTTTTTTGCAACAAAAATGACTTATTTGATAATTTGCAGTATTGAGGCTTTTTTGGTTTCAGGTTTTTCGGAAGCTGCGCCAGACTCAACTGTGTTATCAACTAAATCATAATCCTCCTCAAAGGGAAAGCCCATCCCCTCTTGTGTTTCTCGCGCAAAGAAACTCACCACGGTAGCCACCGGAAACATCACCTCTTGTGCTTGACCACCAAAGCGCGCACTAAATGAAACCCAGTGATTATCCACATGAAAATCCTTGGTTGCTACTGGACCCACATTAAAAGTGATATAGCCATCTTTAACAAAGGCCTTTGGCACTTGGCAGTTTTTATCGACGCGCACCACAATATGCGGTGTTAAACTTTGGTCATAACACCACTCATATAATGCACGAATCAAATAAGGCTTACTGGATGCCGGAAACATACAATCACTCCTTGCACTTAAATCACGCAAAATACCCGAACTTCAACAAACTGACAGCTCGGGTACTAAGCATCATAAAAACTAACGACGCATTACCTTTTCACTTGGGGTAAGCGCTTCAATAAAAGACGGTCTGGAGAAAATACGCTCAGCATACTTCTGAATTGGTGCTGCGCTGCGCGGCAACTCAATCCCATAGTGCTCTAAACGCCATAGTAGTGGCGCAATCGCTACATCAGGCATTGAAAAATCATCGCCTAACAAATAGTCATTTTTGCTCATCACCGGCGCCAATACAGTTAACTGATCGCGAATACGATTACGTGCCACTTCCACTTCCTTGGCATCTGGACTTAACTGGCGATCCTCGAGCACTAGCACGTGTGAAAAAAGCTCACGCTCAAAATTATGTAAAAACAACCGCGTACGTGCACGCATAATCGGTTCGGCTGGCATTAATTGTGGGTGAGGAAAGCGCTCATCAATATACTCGTTAATGATATTTGACTCATAAAGAATCAAATCACGCTCTTCCAAAATAGGTACTTTGCCATAAGGGTTCATCACTGTAATATCTTCCGGCATATTGAATAAATCAATATCACGGATTTCAAAGTCCATGCCCTTTTCATATAAAACAAAACGACAACGCTGAGAAAAGGGGCAAGTTGTTCCCGAGTGAAGAATCATCATATAAATTGGTCTCCGTTTAAACGAATTAAGGTCAGCGCCATAAGACACTGACCTCATTTGCATTACACAGTAGTGTAGGTACAAAAAACTGTCGGTGTTGAACTATTTTACATTTTTCCAGTATTGCTTGTTCAAGAACCAAGCGACAACAAAGAACAGTGATAAGAATAGCATTACCCAAGTACCGAGCACTTTACGGAAATGCTGATCCGGCTCAGCCATCCAACCCAAGAAAGCACTTAGGTCGGCCATGTTCTTATCAAAGGCCTCACGCTTAGACTCGTCTAAGTATGTAATTTCAGCAGAAGAACTTTCGCCACCTTTATAATCGCTAAGCACTTTTTCACTTACTAAGGTAGCAAAACCATCCTTGTCGAACTTAGTCACCGTTTCAACCCATTTGCGCGTATCGCCGTCCTCAACTGATTTGATATCAGTAATGGTGGCTTCAACCGGTCCCTGCATTCTCCATAATGGATTAGGCATTGCCGCATTTGGGAATACGATATTATTCCAACCCGTTTGGCTGCTTTGATCACGATAGAAGGTACGCAAATACGTATAGATGTAGTCCGTACCCGGCTGGCCTAAGTTAGCCGCTCGAGAACGAGCAATCACAGACAGATCGGGCGGGGTCACACCCATCCACTTTTTAGCATCCTGTGCCGGTAAGGCAATATGCATCATATCGCCCACACGCTCACCAGTAAATAATAGATTATCCTCAATCTGCTGCTCAGTGAGACCCAGATCCATCAACTTGTTATAGCGCACATAATTAGCGCTATGACAGTTCAAACAGTAATTAACAAATAGCTTAGCGCCATTTTGTAAGGCAGCTTTATCAGTTACCTTAACAGGCATCACATCCCAAGCTGGGCCTGTTGTTGCTGCTCCAGCTGAAGCAACAGCAGCAACTGTTAAAGCTAAAACGCTTAATATTTTTTTCAACATGATTCACCCTTGCTCTTAGTGTGGCTTGTAGGTAACACGCTCAGGCACTTCTTTGAACGTACCTAAACGACTCCAAATCGGCATAAAGAAGAAGAACGCTAAGTAAATAACTGTAGCCACTTGCGACGTCAAGTTTAATAAGTCTGACGGCGCTTTAGTACCGATGATACCTAAGATAATAAAGTTAATCATGAAGATGGCGTAAAGTAGCTTGTGCCAACCTGGACGATAACGAATCGACTTAACTGGCGATTTATCTAACCAAGGCAAGAAACCAAGCATCACCACTGTACCACCCATGACCACAACACCCCAGAACTTCGCATCAAACACACGAAGTAGCACAGCCACAGCAATTAAAATCACTGGCCATACAATCTTCCAAATGCCACGGGTATTTTTACTGAAGAATAAGCCAATCGCAAAGAGGATACAGAAAGCAACTAAAGCCCAAGTAAACTCATCCGTGGTGGCACGCAGCATCGAATAGAATGGCGTGAAATACCATACTGGCGCAATATGCGGCGGTGTCACATAAGGGTCAGCAGGGATAAAGTTATTAGCCTCTAGGAAGTAACCACCCATGGTCGGCGCAAAGAACATAATGGCCGCAAAGACTAATAAGAAACCAGCCACACCTAAAATATCATGCACCGTATAGTAAGGATGGAACGGAATGCCGTCTAGCGGACGACCGTTAGCATCTAGTTTTTCTTTAATCTCCACACCATCAGGGTTATTAGAACCCACTTCGTGTAAAGCAATGATGTGCGCCACGATCAAACCGATAAGCACTAATGGAATCGCAATCACGTGGAAAGCAAAGAAGCGGTTTAAGGTAGCATCAGACACCACGAAGTCACCGCGAATCCAAGTAGATAAGGCTTCACCTACAAAGGGCACAGCCGCAAAAAGGTTAACAATCACCTGAGCGCCCCAGTATGACATTTGACCCCAAGGCAGTAAATAACCAAAGAAGGCCTCAGCCATTAAGCAGAGGAAGATGGCAACCCCGAAAATCCAGACTAGCTCACGTGGCTTGCGGTAAGAACCATAGAGCATACCACGCAACATGTGCAAATACACCACCACAAAGAACATGGAGGCGCCGGTAGAGTGCATATAGCGAATCACCCAACCAAAGGGTACTTCACGCATGATGTACTCAACTGAAGCGAATGCCACATTACCATCTGGCTTATAGTGCATTACCAAGAAAATACCGGTCAAAATCTGAATAACCAGTACCAGCATGGCTAATGAACCGAAGAAGTACCAGAAGTTAAAATTCTTGGGGGCATAGTACTCCGTCATATGCTCCTTGACCATTTTGGTCATCGGGAATCGGCGATCTACCCAACCAAGAAGACCTGTTGTTTCAACAACTTTCTCGCTGGCCATGTAAGGCTCCTTTTTATCAAAAGCTAACAATCAAAAAACCCTGCAGGTTCCCAAGCGATTAGGCCGGAGAAACCATCCCAATCATGATGTTGAACTCGTCAACAAAGTAATAAGGAGGTACCAGTAGGTTATCAGGGGCCGGTTGGTTTTTAAACACACGACCGGCTAAGTCAAAGACCGAACCATGACAAGGACACAAATAGCCACCCAACCAATCGGCACTCATACCTTGAGAACTACCAGTGGCAAAGCGAGCGGAGGGAGAACAGCCTAAATGTGTGCAAATACCCACCATCACCATCCACTCAGGGTTAATTGAGCGGTGCTCATTTTTGGCAAAGTCAGGCGTAAAACCAGGACGATCGGACATCGGATCAACCAGTTCATCATTTAGCTTAGAGAGCGAAGCAAGCATCTCGGGCGTGCGGCGCAAAATCCATACCGGCTTACCCTGCCACTCAGCAGTAATCATCTGACCCGGGGCCACCGCTGAGATATTTACCTGAACCGGCGCACCGGCAGCCTTAGCTCTATCTGATGGCGACATTGATGCCACAAAAGGAATTACCGTAGCAACCCCTGCAACGCCACCGACCGCACAGGCGGTACCTAACCAAAAACGACGAGCGGGATCATCAGGCAACACACTGGGTGAGGCCTGCTCAACGACCATCTCTTTTGAAACTGTAGATTCTTGACTCATATCATTCCCTATTTCTGCCAAGGTCTAAAAAATAAACGATGTGTGGCACCAGAAACCTGCGCTACAATCGTACAAACATAATCTGAAAAATATACAATATTACTATACGCAATACTATTTAACCCCTTATTATATACTTTATAAACCTGTTACATCGATTAAAAGGAAATTTTTTATGAGCAAGGCCTCCAGTTTTATTCAAGAGTTCAAGGAATTTGCTGTTAAAGGCAATATGATCGACCTCGCCGTCGGGGTGATTATCGGTGCCGCTTTCGGCAAGATCATCGACTCATTAGTCAAGGATGTGATCATGCCGCTTATCAGCTTTATCATTGGCGGTTCGGCCGACTTCTCTAATATGTTCGTAGTGCTATCTCGCCCTGAGGGATACAGCGGCCCTGAAACCTACCAAGCGCTGACTGAGGCAGGCGCTAACGTCTTTGCTTATGGTAATTTTGTCACCATTTTAATCAACTTTATCTTACTGGCATTTGTGGTCTTTTTAATGGTAAAAGTCATTGCTAAAGCACGCGCTAGCTTTGAACACGAGAAAAAGGTCGAAGAGGCGGCTCCTGAAGCTGAACCAGCTGATGTTGCACTGCTCCGTGAAATCCGCGATTTACTACAAAAGCAGGAAGCACAGTCGCAAATTGACAACAAATTGCAGTAGTCGTTATTAGCGCTCATCATTGCATCAGCCCGAACCTAGCTTGTTCGGGCTAATTTTTTGCTAAGTAACGCCCCATCAAACTGGGTTTTCAATATTCACAAACTCTAACTGCAGCTGTGGAAAGCGTTCCTGCATCACCCGCATCAAACCCTGCACACCATAGCGCTCAGTCGCATGATGGCCGGCACCATAATAGGCCACACCATACTCTCTGGCCAGATGAAACACTGGCTCTGAGGCCTCACCAGTGATATAGGCATCGGCACCAGCTAAAACCGCCTCTTCAAACATACTTTGAGCGCCGCCGGTACACCAAGCAACGGTGCGAATCCTTTGCTCCGGGTCGCCAATAAAGAGCGGTGCGCGACCCAACGCCAGCTGAAGATGTTCGCTGAATTGCTGCGCAGTCATCTCGTCCTGTGGCGTCTGCCCCAACCAAATCAAATTATCCCTGCCCACGGTGTGTGGTTTATTATCCACATAGTCAACACGCAATCCCAAGACTTGCGCTAACATGGCATTATTACCCCATAATGGATGAGCATCAAGTGGTAGGTGATATGCAATCAGATTGATATCATGTTTGATAAGCTTAGCCAGTCGCTGATATTTTGCATTGATGATTCTGGTGTCTTCATTTTTCCAAAACCAGCCATGATGCACGATAATCGCATCTGCCTGCTTTTCAATCGCTTGTTCCACCAAATCCAGACTGGCAGTGACACCGAAAACCACCTTTTTGATCTCAGGTTTTCCCTGCACCTGCAGTCCATTTGGCGCATAATCCTGAAACAAATGGGGTTGCAGCTGAGTATCGAGCCAATGCATGAGCTCTTTGACTGTAATTTTATTCACGATCGATTCCTACGTTATTTATGTACCGCTATTGGTTGATTTTTACACAAGCCGTCACGATTGTCTTGGCACTGATATTTACGATTAGTACTATCAGGCCCGGATGGCTGGATCGACAAATAGAAATCCAAACTCAACCAACCGCCATGGTCAAGATACAACCCGAGGCGATTCCCAATCAAAACAGCTCCACTAAGTCTCAAAGCCCCATCACAACCACGGTGACGGTCTTTACCTCCTATGCGGATGCAGTGAAACTTGCCGCACCCTCAGTGGTTAATATTTATACCACTAAACGCGTTGCTTCGCCGCTACGCGAACTTAATGATATTCCCTCGCTACGCCCCTTTATTCAAGAGCAAAATGAGCGTCAGCGTCTAAGCGACCCAACCAGCCTAGGCTCAGGCGTGATCGCCTCAGAACAAGGCTATATCTTAACCAATTATCACGTCGTTGAAGCGGCGGATGCGATTGAGGTGCTGCTTCATGACGGGCAAAGAGCAGGCGCTAAATTTATTGGCGCCGATCCAGACACCGATCTGGCGGTACTACAAATTGATTTACCAACGATCCAACCCATCAAAAGCGATCCTAATCAAACGCTTAATGTCGGCGATGTGGTGTTAGCGATAGGCAACCCCTTTGGTGTTGGCCAAACCACCACCATGGGCATTATTTCTGCCTTGGATCGCTCAGGCCTCGGCATCAATACCTATGAAAACTTTATCCAAACCGATGCGGCAATTAACCCAGGCAACTCCGGTGGCGCCTTAATTAATGTGAATGGCAGTTTGATTGGTATTAATACGGCAATTTACGCAGAATCTGGCTCTGGTGGCTCTTTAGGCATTGGCTTTGCAACGCCGGCCAGTACGGCCTTAAAAATCATGGCCGAAATTATTGAAACGGGTAAGGTATCACGCGGCTGGCTAGGGGTTGAGCCTCAAGACGTGACCCCAGATCTAGCCAAAGCTTTTAATCTACCCCAAGTGCGTGGTGTGATTATTGCCTCGGTAGGTCAGCAAAGCCCTGCAGCGACCAGTGGTTTAGCGGTGGGCGATATTATTTTAAAAATCAATGACAAAGAGGCGATTAACACCCGCCAAATGCTGAATGAAGTGGCCGGACTAAAGCCCGGCACCCTGATTAAGCTAGAGGTCTTAAGAGGTGGTCGTAAACTTAGCTTTGATGTGACTTTAGCGCAGCGTCCAAAAAGCTTTGAGTAGCGCTGATTACGACTCCTCTGCTACCGCTTCGCTCTCCGGCTTTCGGACTTTGACAAAGCGGCATAAGAAAATGCCAAACTCATACAAAATACACAGTGGCAGCGCCATAAGTAACTGACTGATAACGTCCGGTGGCGTTATGATAGCGGCTAACACAAAGGCGCCGACAATCACATAACCACGAATGGCTTTTAGCTTTTCAACCGTGATAATACCAAATGAAGCTAATACCACAACCACCACCGGCACCTGAAAAGTCACACCAAAGGCCAAAAACATCGTCATCACAAAGCTGAGATACGCTGCAATATCAGGCGCAACAGCAATCGACTCTGGTGCAACCATCGCAATAAACTGAAAGATGGTATGAAACACGACGTAATAGCAAAACAGCATGCCCAAGAAAAAGAGCAAGGTACTGGACACAATTAAGGGGATGATTAGGCGCTTTTCATGCAAATACAGGCCTGGGGCAATAAAGGCCCACGCTTGATATAAAACCACCGGCAAAGCAATCACAAAGGCCACCAACAGAGTCACCTTGAGCGGCACCAAAAACGGCGTGATGACGCCAGTCGCAATCATGGTACGATTTTCTGGTAGGGTACTGATCATAGGTTGCGCCAAAAAATCATACACGGCACCAGTCCCAGGATAGATAGTCAGCACCACAAAAACCGCCAACACCGCCAACAACATACGGATGATGCGTGTGCGCAACTCAATTAAATGTGAGAAAAAACTTTGACCCGGATCGTCTGCCGCTGAACTTGCTTGTTTAGACATGTGAGCCACCCCTATCACTACTTGATGTGTTCTTATTGCCTGCTTCGTCGGCAGCGGCCTCCTCATGCTGCGCAAGGCTAACAGCAGCCGATTCAGCACCAGGCTTTTGCTCCCATAGCGCTAAGCCCGCTAAACTTTTATCAGCATTGATAGGACTCTCATGCTCCGCCACATAGGCATCCCAAGCGGCGTTATCTGCTTCAAGCGCCTCCGCATCTCGCTCAGGCGCTAGCGGTGGTTCGTAGCTTGGTCCATCATAAGCACTAGTCAGCTGCTGCCTACTAGCACTCACGCCAGATGCAGCGGACTCCCCACTTGCGGTTGATTCATCAGCATCAGGTATCCAGCGTTTACGCAATACATCCGCGCCGGCGGCTAGACTCTCGTCCTGCTCTTCGGGATAAATTAAGGCCTCCGCCACCGTCGAATCAACGGACTTCATACGCGGCGCTGGCGCCTGCTGATGCTGTGTGGCATCAGGCATTGTGCTCTTAGCCCCAGCCCCCGTCACAGTCTCGGCAGAAGCACTGGAAGCACCAACGCTTACCGCCGCTGCACCACGACTGACAGTGCTTGAGGCCACTGTCTTTGGCGCCTCCGTCAGCGGCACCGAAGCCGCTGTCTTCGCTGCTTCGTCTAATTTTAAGCTATCTAAATTTGGTAAAGGGTTTAATGAACCCTTTAGCTGCTGCTCCAGATCCTTTACCTCAGATTTAACCGTATCCAAGGGGTTTGTGATGCTTTTAATGGGATTGGTAATGGAGGTAATTTCACCCTCCACTGAAGACTTAGCTTTGGAGACGTTTGAAGCCACTTCGTCCTTAAACTTTTTAATATCATCAACGTGCATTTCACGCTCGATATCACTTTTAATATCGTTCACATAGCGTTGTGCACGGCCCATCAATAAACCAAGCGCCCTTGCCGTTTTCGGCAGGCGCTCAGGTCCAATCACGATTAGCGCAACCAGCGCAATAATAATTATCTCGGAAAAGCTAAGACCAAACATAGTAACTCGGCACGACTACCTACACCGAAGTGCTTAAGCAGATGGCTTATCCTTGTCCTTAATCTCGGTGAATTCGGCATCGCTAACCTGATTTACGGGCACTGCTTTAGCCTCTTCGGCTGCCGCTTTCTTGGTCACTGTGCTTTCTTCTTCGGCATCACCAAGACCCTTTTTAAAGCCTTTGACCGCCGTACCTAAATCCTCACCGACATTACGCAATTTCTTGGTACCAAAGACTAAAGCCACTACGACCAAAACGATTACCCAATGCCAAATACTTAATGAACCCATCATATTCTCCCAAAAATTTCTTTGCTAATAGTATAGCATTTGCAAGTTGATACCTTTATGACTAAAAGCAGTCCGACCTATTCAGGACGTGACGCTTTTTCAACTAAACCGGATAAGCCCTCACGCCGTGCCAATTCGGCTAGTACCTGTGCCGGTGAAACGCCATAATAGATCAAAGCAAGCAGACTATGGAACCATAAGTCGGCCGCTTCATAAATAATTTCTTCTTGATTGCCATCTTTGCAGGCCATAATCAGCTCAGCACCCTCTTCGGCAATCTTTTTCAAAAACGAGTTCTCACCCTTATGGTAGAGCTTGGCCACATATGAGGTGTCGGGATCGCCACCATTTGCCGGGAGACGGCTTATTAAGACCTGCTCTAAATGCGCTAACACCTGTTGCGCTTCAATTTGCTTTTGCTCTGACATTTACCACTCTAACTAATTACTCAGACTTGTACATAAGCGCTGGATCCATCAGCACAGGGTCTACCGCATCCCAATAGCGCTCACCCTCAGCAGATGTCTTTAAGACTCGAAAAAAACAACTCTCGCGACCGGTATGACAAGCCACACCGCCCTGTTGCTCGATCTTGAGTAGCAGCACATCAGCATCACAATCCAGAATAATCTCATGCACAATTTGTGTATTGCCTGAGCTTTCACCCTTACGCCACAGTTTTTTGCGAGAGCGGGACCAATAAACACCGCGTTTAGTGGTCACCGTCTCAACTAAGGCTTCATGGTTCATCCAAGCCACCATCAGCACACGATTTGTTTGCCAATCCTGCGCTATCACAGGGATAAGCCCCTGATCATTAAAGTTGACTTGAGTGATCCAGGTCATTTAGTCCATCCTAACTGCAATGCCTTGATCGCGCATAAACTGCTTGCACTCTTGCACCGTAAACTCGCCAAAGTGGAATACACTGGCTGCCAACACGGCACTAGCACCACCCTTTGTAACCCCATCAGCCATATGCTGGAGCGTACCCACACCACCAGAGGCGGTAACAGGAATGCTCACCGCATCGCTGATGGCGCGCGTTAATGCCAGATCAAAGCCGTCTTTGGTACCATCGCGATCCATACTAGTCACGAGAATCTCACCTGCACCCTTGGCCTCCATGGTTTTGGCCCATTCAACTGCGTCTAAACCAGTGCCCTGACGACCGCCGTGAGAAATAACCTCCCACCGTGGTGCTTCGCCCTCGGCATTCACCTGACGCGCATCAATCGCGATGACGATGCGTTCAGAACCAAAACGCTCGGCTGCCTCCCTAATCAGCTCGGGATTGGCAATGGCCGCACTACCGATGGATACCTTAGAGACGCCAATATCAAGCAGGCGCTGGATATCCTCCAGAGTACGCACACCGCCACCGACTGTCAGCGGGATATTGATAGCCGCTACGGTTTTTTCAATGACCGGAAAAATCATCTCACGATCGTCACTAGTCGCAGTAATGTCTAAAAAAGTCAGCTCATCGGCTCCCTGTTGACAATAGCTTTTCGCTATTTCAACCGGATCGCCGGCATCACGTAAGCCGACAAAATTTACACCCTTAACTACACGACCACCATTAACATCTAAGCACGGGATGATTCGCTTGTACACATTTGATTGCTGGTTTAATTGGTCGTTTTGCATTATTCCTCTATCTCTTCAAAATAGTCATCAACAAAATCGAGGGCTTCTTCAAAATCCAAAGTACCTTCGTAGATACTCCGGCCGAGGATCACACCCTCAACGCCTTCATCTGCCACCTGACAAAGTGCCTCAATGTCTCGCAAATCAGTCACTCCGCCGGAAGCGATGACCGGAATTCTGGTCGCATTGGCCAGACGTACGGTTGCTTCGATATTAACCCCGCTCAACATGCCGTCGCGGCCAATATCAGTATAGATAATCGACTCCACTCCGAAGTCTTCAAAACGCTTTGCCATATCGATCACATCATTTTTTGTGATCTTGGCCCAACCATCGGTGGCCACCTTACCATCTTTGGCATCTAAACCCACAATAATATGGCCGTGAAAGGCGCTGCACGCATCCTGTAAAAAACCCGGATCCTTGACGGCTGCAGTACCGATAATGACATAATCAATGCCGCTATCAAGATAATGCTCAATGGTTGCCATATCCCGAATACCGCCGCCAATTTGTACGGGGATTTCGCGATCAACGGCTTTTAAAATGGCATCAATAGCGGCTTTGTTTTTAGGGCGTCCGGCAAAAGCACCGTTTAGGTCAACCAGATGCAGGCGCTCCGCCCCCTTTTTAAGCCAAGCCTCAGCAACTGCGGCTGGGCTATCAGAGAAAATCGTGGTGTCGTCAAGATCACCCTGTCTGAGACGAACACATTGGCCGTCCTTTAGGTCGATGGCTGGGATGAGCAGCATGATATTATAGAATGATAGAGTAAATAGTTTAAATTTAAATCAAACGGCGATGGATAATATTTATCGCCCCGCAAATAGTATTTATACCTTATTTTGAGTGTTTTGCACTAGCAATTACAAGGATCAATACAATTAAATTTGATGCTTCCTCAAATTGTCGTCCAAAGCCCACGCAGACCCTGGACAACACAGGCAAGACTAGAGCACACCCTTGGTTGAAGGAATTACCCCGGCCATACGCGGATCCTCGGCTAAGGCCATGCGTAGCGCCCGTCCGAATGCCTTAAATACCGTCTCGGCTTGGTGATGTGAATTAATCCCTTTAAGATTATCAATATGCAAGGTCACTGCGGCATGATTCACAAAGCCCTGAAAAAACTCTTGGAACAAATCCACATCAAAGCGACCAATCAAAGCCCGCGTAAAAGGAATGTGGTAGTACAAGCCTGGGCGACCTGAAAAATCAATCACTACGCGTGACAGCGCCTCATCCAAAGGCACGTAGGAATGACCATAGCGGACAATGCCCTTTTTATCACCCACGGCTTTGGCAAAGGCTTGCCCCAGCGTGATACCGACATCCTCCACCGTGTGATGATCATCAATATGTGTATCACCATCACAGTAAACCTCTAAATCAATCAGACCGTGACGTGCGATTTGATCAAGCATATGATCGAGAAATGGCACGCCCGTATTAATATCCTGTTTACCCGTACCATCTAAATTAATGGCAACACGAATCTTCGTCTCTTGGGTATCACGACTAACTTCAGCAGTACGCATGACATCTTCCTTATAATAAATTAATTCTTATAGCGGTATTCGGCACTACGGGCATGCGCCTGTAGACCCTCACCATACGCTAAACTACTTGCAATCGGCCCTAGCGTCGCAGCGCCTGCTTGCGACACCCTAATAAGGCTAGAGCGCTTTTGGAAATCATACACGCCCAACGGCGATGAAAAACGAGCCGTACGTGAGGTGGGCAAGACATGATTAGGACCTGCACAATAGTCGCCTAAGGCTTCAGAGCTATAAGGTCCGATAAAGATCGCACCGGCATGGCGAATTTTATCGACCAAGGGCTGCGCATCTGCGACCGAAATCTCCAAATGCTCCGCAGCGACATAGTTAGCGATCTCACAGGCCTCATCCAAGTCTTTTACTAATATCAAGGCACCACGATTAGCTAAACTTGTCGCAATAATCTCACGCCGCGACATGTTGGGCAACTGACGTTGGATCGAAGCCTCTACCTCGTCTAAATAGGCGGCATCAGGGCATAATAAAATGGCTTGTGCCAATTCATCATGCTCAGCTTGCGAAAAGAGATCCATGGCAATCCAGTCAGCTGGCGTTTTACCATCACAAATAATTAAAATCTCACTAGGACCGGCAATCATATCAATACCGACCACACCAAAAACTCGACGCTTTGCCTCAGCCACGTAGGCATTACCCGGGCCGACAATTTTATCGACCTGAGCAATCGTTTCAGTACCATAAGCCAACGCCGCCACCGCTTGTGCACCACCAATGCAGAGCACGCGATCGACACCGGCCACCGCCGCTGCGGCTAGCACCAAAGGATTATGCTCACCGCCCGGAGTCGGGGTCACCATCACCACTTCCTGCACCCCGGCCACCTTGGCTGGCACCGCGTTCATCAAAACCGAAGAAGGATAAGCAGCCTTACCGCCAGGCACATAGAGCCCGACCCGATCCATGGGGCTGATTTTAACCCCTAGCACCGTACCATCCGCCTCCTCGTAATGCCAGCCCTCGCTTTTTTGATGCTCATGATAGCGACGAATACGCTCAGCTGCTTTTATCAATGCCTGACGCTGCTCCTCAGGCAGTCCCTCTAATGCGGCCTGACATTGCGCCTGAGAAATCTCCAACTCAGCCATGCTCTCGGCCAGTACGCCATCAAATTTGCGGCTATACTCAAGCACGGCCGCATCACCGCACGCCCGCACATCCGCTATAATTTCGCTGACCACCTGCTCGATTTGAGCGTCTTGCGTCTCGTCATAGGCTAATAACTGAGCTAACTGCTCGCCAAATCCTACACTACTAGCATCTAATCGATTAATTACTGACATAACTATTCCAAGGCAGCCTTTTCAAATGCATCAAGAAAGGGCTGCAAGCTTTTACTACGGGTTTTTAAGGCCGCTTGATTCACAATCAGACGTGATGAAACCGGCATCACATCTTCCACATCAATTAAATTATTCGCTCGCAGGGTACCACCCGTGGAAACCACATCCACAATGGCGTCAGCCAAGCCAGTCAAAGGCGCCAGTTCCATGGAGCCATATAACTTGATTATATCAACGTGTACACCCTTTTTAGCGAAGTGCTCGCGCGTGATATTGACATACTTGGTGGCGACCCTTAGGCGACTCCCTTGGCGCACCGCCTTTTCATAATCAAAATCCTGACGCACCGCCACCGCCAAACGACATTTCGCAATATTTAAGTCAATCGGCTGATAAAGACCACCCGCATGATCCTGACTATATTCATACAGCACGTCCAAACCGGCCACACCAAAATCCGCCGCACCGAACTGCACATAGGTTGGCACATCAGAAGCGCGCACAATCAAAATCTGCAAATTCGGATCGCTAGTGGCTAAAATCAATTTGCGCGAGGTACTCGGGTTTTCTGCCACCTCAATCCCAACACTGGCCAATAATGGCAAGGTGTCATCAAAAATACGTCCTTTGGAAAGGGCAAGCGTCAGCTTATCCATGCTTAATCTATCCTTTGAATTGTTGCGCCCACGGCGCTCAGCTTTTGTTCCATATTGACATAGCCGCGATCGAGGTGATAGATACGATCGACAATTGTCTCGCCCTCTGCGACTAAACCAGCAATCACCAAACTAGCCGAAGCCCGTAGATCGGTTGCCATCACCATGGCTCCGGATAGGTGCTCAACACCGTTAACCACGGCGGTGGGACCATCAAGCAAAATATCCGCATTTAAGCGCAGCAGCTCAGAAACATGCATAAAGCGATTTTCGAAAATATTTTCTACAATCACAGCAGTCCCCTCAGCAACACAATTCATTGCCATCATTTGCGCCTGCATATCCGTAGGGAATCCTGGATGCTCGGCGGTACGAAAACTGACGGCTTTAGGCCGTTGCTTCATGGTTGCATGAATCGTATCCGCCCCAATCTCAAGCGCAAGCCCCGCTTCGCTCAGCTTATCCAGCGTGGCACCCATGGTGTCGGGATTCACATTGCGCAACAACAGCTCACCCCCGGTCGCCGCCACCGCACATAAGAATGTCCCGGCCTCAATACGATCCGAAATAATGGCATAGTCGGTGCCATGGAGCTGCTCAACCCCTTCGATCACGATTCTATCCGTGCCGTGGCCACTGATTTTCGCCCCCATGGCAATCAGAATATTGGCCAAATCAACCACTTCCGGTTCCCGTGCGGCATTTTCTAAAATCGTTGTACCTTTTGCCAATACAGCGCTCATTAAAAACTGCTCAGTACCACCAACCGTCACCATATCAGTACGAATTGAGCCGCCAACCAAGCCTGTCGCACCAGCCTCGCCATAAACATAGCCATGCTCCACCGCTAATTGAGCGCCCAACTCCTTGAGCCCCTTAAGGTGTTGATCCACAGGGCGTGAACCGATGGCGCAACCACCAGGCAAGCTGACCTTAGCACGCCCAATCCGTGCTAGCAACGGCCCTAGCACAAGAATTGAGGCACGCATGGTGCTAACCAATTCATACGGCGCCTCATGCGATGTGACTTCAAGCGTCTGCAACTTCAGTACATCCTCAGCCAACCACTCCGCCACCACACCGAGCTGCTGCAACACCGCAATCATCGTTTCCACATCCTTGAGACGCGGAATATTACGTAAAATAACCGGCTCTGCGGTTAATAAGGTTGTACATAAAATAGGCAAGGCGGCGTTTTTAGCGCCAGAGATCATCACCTCACCGTGCAAAGGCTGACCGCCGATAATTCTTAATTTAGCCATGTTGAGAAAACTCTGCCGGGGTTAAGGTCTTCATTGAAAGCGCATGAATTTCCTCCTTCATGCGATCACCCAAGGCGGCATAAACTAACTGGTGACGCTGAATTAAGCGCTTGCCCTCAAAGGCTTTGCTAACAATGACCGCTTCAAAATGCGAGCCATCACCGACCACATGCACATGCTCACAGGCTAAATTACTCTCGATATACGTTTTAATCTGCTCTGGTGTAGGTAACATCTTGATATAACCCTTTAAAAATTAATTTCTTAGCTTATAACCACTGACAATTAAACGCAAAGCGATCAGTGAAACAATCACAAAAAACACACTAACCACCGCCAAACTTAACCAGGGGGAGGTGTCTGCCACCCCAAAGAAGCCATAGCGCATGCCGTCAATCATATAAAAGATCGGATTCCAATGGGATACGGCTTGCCAAAACGGCGGTAATGAGTGAATTGAATAAAACACACCGGACAAAAAACTCGCCGGCATAATTAAAAAGTTTTGGAATAGGGCTAATTGGTCAAACTTCTCCGACCATAGGCCCGCAATCAATCCCAAGGTAGACATAATACCGCAAGCTAATACAGCAAAGACTAAAACCCACAGTATATTGTAAGGTAGCACCACCCTAAAAATCAGCGCAAAGAGCCACAAGCTCAGTCCCACCATCAAACCACGGATAACCCCACCCAGCACATAAGCACCATACAGCTCATAGGCAGATAACGGTGGCAATAAAATAAACACCAGATTACCGGTGATCCGACTTTGCACGAGCGACGATGAGGCATTAGCAAATGCATTTTGCTGCATACTCATCATAATTAAGCCCGGAATCAGAAATGATACATAGTCAATGCTAATATCCGAGCCTGCGTAGCTTTGTACCCGTCCTTGCAAGACATGGGAAAAAACCAGTAAATAAAGCACGGAGGTTAACACCGGCGCCAGGATGGTTTGTAGAGCCACACGCCAGAAGCGCATCACCTCTTTGGCTAAGAGCGTAGGAAATCCAGAACGATAGTCTTTATGCTGGCGCAGTCGTTGATAGGCACTACTTCCTAACGCGCTGTTCTCTACGGTCGACGACACTTGACGATCACTAGTCCTAGTCATGAGACACCTCCAGCGAGGAATCATACATAGCGCGAGAAAATGCGGCCTCAAGATTCGCACCACCATAATGCGCCATAATCGCTTCTGTTGTATCTAAGGCGATTAAATTACCACGTTTTAAAAAGGCCAAGCGATGGCACATGGACTCGGCCTCTTCGAGATAATGCGTCGTTAAAAGTACAGTATGACCCTTTTTGTTTAGTCTTGAAATAAAATCCCAAAGCCCACGTCGTAAATCCACATCCACGCCAGCGGTAGGTTCATCCAAAATAATCACCGGCGGACAGTGCACCAAGGCTTGCGCAACTAAAACACGCCGCTTCATACCACCTGATAGGGAGCGCATATTTGCCTCGGCCTTATCGCTTAAGCCTAAATTAGCAAGCACCTCATCAATCCAGTCGTCATTATGGCGAATGCCAAAATAGCCAGACTGCAAACGTAAGGTCTCACGCACGGTAAAAAAGGGGTCATACACCAGCTCTTGTGGCACCACGCCCAAGGCTCGGCGTGCCTGTCTATATTGCTCCTGCACGTCAAAGCCCATCACCTTGGCGGTTCCAGCACTGGCTCGCACCAAACCCGACAGCACCGAAATCAGGGTAGTTTTACCGGCGCCATTAGGACCCAACAAACCAAAAAACTCCCCCTCTTTTACCTCAAAGGACACATCATTGAGCGCCTGAAAGCCGCCAGCCTCCACATCACGCCCCATGAGACGGCGCCACATTGAGCTTTCCTTAGGGTATATCTTGGAGACATGCTCAAATTGAATTGCAATAGACATAGATTTATTAACGTTAAGATTCTTATAAAGCAAGAAGTGAGACTAAGCTATTTTAGCCTAATCTCACTTTTAATCAGTTGACAATCCTTAAGCCTGACTCAAGGATGTCTGAACGACGGTAGCTACCCTAAACGCTTAGCACAGCAATCACTAGCGTTGTAGACTCTTAATCAAGCCATCGATACCATTGCGACTGATTTCACCTGCAAACTGGTTACGGTAATTTTGAATCAACCAAATGCCCTCGATATTCATATCATAAACTTTCCACGAGCTACCGGCTTTTTCCAAACGGTAATCAACCGCTACCGGGGTATTACTCACACCAGTTAAGGTGGTACGCACGACCACATCGGCGGCATTAGGATCACCACGGAATGGCAACACATTCAGCTTGGTACTATCAGTCACGTCCTTTAAGGCACCACTATAGGTACGCACTAAGGTATTTTTAAAGCCCTCAACCAAGGCCGCTTTCTGCTGCTCAGTGGCTTGACGCCAAGGTTGACCGGTGGCTAAGCGGGTGGTTTTTTCCATATTGACATAAGGCACAATGTACTTATCCACCAAGCGATTGGTCGCCCCTACGTCACCGCTACGCGCAGCTTGGTCTTGTAATAAAGCGCTTAAGGCTTGATTAGCGACTTTCTCAACAAAGGCGTTAGGACTTTCAGCTCGGGCCTGAGCGCTAGCAAAAACACCTAAACTGATCAATGCTGCTAAAGCACCACGATTGACGACCTTTCCGGCTGTTAATTTCATAAAACTCTCCATAATCATTTGAGCTATCCATTGATTGGACTCGATTTTTTACAAGAGTGATAGCTCTGTCAGGCTAATGTACAGCATTTAATGCTGTACATTATTTAGTCTTTGTGTAGATATGTAACCCAATCGCTAACTACTAAGCCTCTGGATCCTCATACTGTGGCAAGTCAGCGCTAGTATCTGGCGTTGATGCTGTCGCTGTTGCATCAGCCTCAGGATCCTCGTACTGAGGTAGAGCGGAGGCACTCGCAGCCGTATCAGCGCCGTCCGGGTCATCGTAGCTTGGCAAGCCATCATAGCCTAAATCATCCGTGGTTGGACGATACTGATCCATGGTCGGCTGCATAAACATATCCTCACCCGGACCATAACGATGATCGTCCTCCTTAGTCCATGCGGGTACCTTCGTGCCATCGGTGATTTCAGGAGCCATTTTTTGAGCCACCAGGGCGCGACGATTCTGCAAATAGGCATCACGCACAAAACTGTACTTATCAATGGCAATACTATCTGCCAATTCATCCGCATCTAATAAACTAGCACGGCTATCAATCACACCAAGTCCCACAGCAGGATTACGCAGCCTAACATTATCAATACTCCATGGGGATAAATAAGCCTCGGTTTTTGCTAAAGAATCCACTGCCAAACCAGCCGCATCACGGAAATTGCTTGGACCAAAGCCAGGCAATACCACATAATCCCCTTCACCTACACCCCAAACCGCCAAGGTGGTACCGAAATCATTGCGAATTTTATGTGCGCCGTTCATTGAGGCAACATCAATACAGCCCCCTAAGCCCACGGTACTATTAAAAAGTACGCGCCCAAAGGTGTTAACCGCATCCAAGCCGCGTCCCTGTAACATACTGTTGAAACCGGACCAAACATCGCCCAAGTTACCAAAAATATTACTGACACAAGTTCTGACTGGATTCGGCACCAACACCTCGTAGGTACGCGCCACCGGTTTAAGAACAGCACCATCCAAGGCCTCATTTACCTCAAACATAGTGCGGTTATAGCTCTCAAAAGGATCATTTGGATCCGGTTGGGGCACAGACACGCATGCCGATAAAGCAAGCCCTAAAGCGCCTACCGTTAGTAGTTTTTTAGTCATCGCGAGCATCATATTCTCAATCAAAATTATTGTTAGTATTTATTCGGCCGAACCCTGTTTATCAGCCGTGGAGAACAAGAACTTACTAATTAAATCCTCAATCACCACTGCACTTTGAGTGTAAGTAATCACCCCACCCTGTGCTAAATTCTCATCATCGGCTCCGGGCGTTAAGTCAATATACTGCTCACCGATAAGGCCTTGGGTCTTAATCGAAGCGGAAGTATCCGTCGGAAACTGATACTGCTTTTCTATATCCATTTCAACAATCGCACGAAACATTTGATTATCAAAGGCGATATTTTTAACGCGACCTACCACCACACCGTTGCTCTTGACTGCCGAGCGCTTTTTGAGCGAGCCGATATTATCAAAATGGGCACTGACAGTGTAGTTAGGCTGCATACTAAAGGTGCTGAGATTACCGGCACGTAAGGCTAAAAACACCAATGCCAACACGCCTAACAGCACAAAAATGCCAACCACAAACTCAATACGTTTATTCATTTCTAAACCTTTGCTTTAAAACATCACGGCGGTCAATAAGAAATCTAGACCCAAAACCGTTAAAGAACTGATAACCACGGTACGTGTTGTGGCTTGCGAAACGCCCTCGGGCGTGGCTCTACACGTCCAACCTTGATGTAGGGCAATCAACATACACGCCACCCCGAACGCCATGCTTTTTACCACGCCATTTAGCACATCATCAAACACATCAACGCCTGCTTGCATTTGAGACCAGAAAGCGCCGTCATCAACACCTAGCGACACCACGCCAACAAACCAACCGCCCATCACGCCGACCGCTGAGAAAATAGCCGCCAAAATCGGCATTGCGATCACACCACCCCAAAAGCGCGGCACTAATACTCGCTCAACCGGATTAATCCCCATCACATCAATGGCATCCAACTGCTCACCGGCCTTCATCAAACCGATTTCGGCCGTAATCGAGGTGCCCGCACGCCCAGCAAACAATAAGGCCGTCACCACTGGGCCAAGTTCACGCAACAAAGATAAGGCAACCATCAAACCCAAGGCCTGCTCAGAACCGAACATCGAGAGAATACTGTAGCCTTGGAAACCCAACACGAAGCCCACAAACAGACCGGATACCGCAATAATCAGTAAGGAATAGACCCCAATAAACAGAATCTGCTCAACCAATAGTCGCGGCCGCTTAAAAATCAAGGCTGAACGCAACACAATCTGCACTAGCAGAATAAAGATATTACCCAGGTGACCAATACCATTAATCACATAGCCACCAATTGATGCAATCCATGAATACATAACTATCGCCCCCTGCGCTTAGACTTCGCTTGGCGAGCAATTTGCAGCTGCTTTTCTGCAAACCAACTTTCATAATCAGGCGTCGTCGGGTACTCAAAGCGTGTGCTACCCTCGGGCGACAGACCATGAATAAAGTTTTGTACCCGCTGATCCGACATGGCACGAATCTGTGCTGGTGTACCCTCCGCAATAATGCCACCTTGATGAAGCATATACACATAATCCACGATGCGGAAAGACTCCTCAATATCATGGGTAATTAAGAGACCAGCGGTGCCTAATTGCTTAGTAATGCCGCGTAGCATATCCGCCGTTTGATTCATGGAAACAGGATCTAGACCCGCAAAAGGCTCATCATACAGCAATAACTCTGGCTCCATCACAATGGCGCGAGCCAAGGCAATACGTCTTGCCATGCCCCCAGACACCTCGGAAATATTTAAATGAGCCGCAGTCTTAAGACCCACCGCAGCGAGCTTATCCAGCACGCGCTCCACAATCTGCGATTCATCCAGCGTGGTTAATTCACGTAAAGGATAAGCCACATTTTCAAAAGTATTTAGATCCGTAAACAGCGCGCCCTGCTGAAACAGCACACCCATATTTTTACGTAATAGGCTCAGCTCCTTGGGGCTGATCGCATTCAGCACCTGGCCAAAGAGCCTAACCTCCCCGGCCTTAGCACGAATCTGCCCGGTCACGCCACGCATAATGGTTGACTTACCGGAGCCGGAACCGCCGATTAAGGCGATTAACTGCCCCTTGTGAATCGAAAGATTCACCCCGCTGAGAATAATACGCTTACCATAACCCAAACTGACATCGTTAAACTCAACGACTTTTTCAGAGGATAAATAATCGGCTGCTTTGGTTGCGGCGCCTGCATGACTTAGCGTAGCGTCCGTAGGTGAACCGTCAGAGCTTTGAATTGACATTAACTAGCTTTATAAACTATTAGGTAGATCAATTGATTTTAAATAATCAAATTTTTTCTTGCAATAACTATAACATCAATTACGCCATCTCGTTACAATAGCAACATCACTTATCATCATTTACTGCTTAGGCAATGATCAAAAACGACAATTCCGCACCCGCTTCCACCTCTTCCTTTAACAGCCTCAATTTATCGGAGGCGCAATTAGCCAATCTACAACAACTGGGTTATGAGCAAATGACAGCGATCCAAGCGCTAGCCTTACCACTTGCC
Source organism: Oligella sp. HMSC05A10 (assembly GCF_001808335.1). Classification (NCBI taxonomy): domain Bacteria; kingdom Pseudomonadati; phylum Pseudomonadota; class Betaproteobacteria; order Burkholderiales; family Alcaligenaceae; genus Oligella; species Oligella sp. HMSC05A10. The sequence goes on from NZ_KV792952.1 coordinate 22,100, forward strand.
TTAAGCGCCCAGGATTTGATTGTGCAGGCGCATACCGGCAGTGGCAAAACCCTGGTCTTTGCCTTAGCCATACTACAAACACTGGATTTGAGCCGTATAGAGGCACAGGCCTTAGTGCTTTGCCCTACGCGTGAGCTAGCCACACAAGTGGCAGAGGTAATTCGTAAGGTAGGTAGAAGCCACCCCTCATTAAAAGTCAGCCTTATCTGCGGTGGCGCTTCGATTAGCCGTCAACAAGCATCCTTAGCTCAAGGCACCCATATCATTGTGGGGACACCGGGGCGTATTGAGGACCTTATCAATCGTGGCGCCTTGCCATTAGGCAGTGTAAAAACGCTGGTCTTCGATGAGGCTGACAAAATGATGGATATGGGCTTTTATGAAAGTCTCAGTACAATTAGCAATGCCTGCCCTTTAAAGCGCCAGACCTTAATGTTTTCTGCGACATACAGCCCGGCGTTATTGGAGCGCACTGAGGGCTTTTTAATCAATCCACACATGATTCAGGCCATAGATGAGCCAAAGCCTGAGATCCAGCAGGAATTTTATTTAGTCAACGCCAATGAGCGAGGCCAAGCGCTTATCAGCTTACTTAATCACCATCTCCCGCTGGCCACACTAGCCTTTTGTAATACCCGTGATGAGTGTGAGCTATTGCAACGCCAATTACAACGCGCCGGTATTATCAGCCATGTACTGCACGGACAAATGGAGCAACGTGAGCGCGAGGATGTATTAATCCAGTTTGCCAATCACAGCTGCAGCGTGTTGGTCGCCACCGATGTTGCAGCGCGCGGCTTGGATATCCATGCCTTAGATTTAGTGGTTAACGCACATATCTCACCGAATGCCGACACCCATCTGCACCGCATTGGACGCACCGGCCGTCAGGGCGCAACAGGGCACGCCATTACCTTCGTCACTGAGGACGAACTTTTCCGTAAAAAAAGAATCGAAGAAGTCAGCGCACAACGCTTTGATTTACTCGCTGCGCCTCCGGCGTGGCAGGGTCGACAACACTTAAAAGCGCCGATGCAAACCATCACAATCCGTGGGGGTAAAAAAGACAAATTACGTGCCGGTGATATCCTAGGATCACTGACTAAAACGCTTGGGCTAGAAGCAGAGCAAGTCGGCAAAATCACGATTCATGACTTTGTTAGCTTTGTGGCGATCGCACGGGATATTGCCCCGCAAGTAGCACAACGCTGGCAGCAAACAACCATCAAGGGCAAGCGTCGCAAAATCAGCTTACTCCCTTGATAACTTACATAAATTAACACCTTACACAGCAAGCAATCAGGGAACTAAAGACTATCTTTGCAGTCAAATTAGCACTCAGACCGATAGAGTGCTAAAATAGCATACAGCGTACTTTATCGGCGCCTATCTATTAAAGGACATATATTACTATGACAAATCAAGCACTTGCTTTACATAATCGCGCATTAGCCACCCTTGGCTCGGGTGCTATTGGCAGTATTGAGTCATATATCAGTAGTGTGAATCAGATTCCTATGTTGACGCCCGAAGAGGAGCGAGAGTATGCGGAGCGTCTACAGTACCAAGATGATATACAGGCAGCCCAAGCCTTAGTGTTATCACATTTACGTTTAGTGGTGTCAATTGCACGCCAGTACTTAGGCTATGGCCTACCGCATGCCGATCTTATCCAAGAGGGTAATATTGGCTTGATGAAGGCGGTTAAGCGCTTTGACGTTAATCGTGGTGTACGTTTAGTCTCTTTTGCCGTACATTGGATTAAGGCAGAAATTCACGAGTACGTGATCCGTAACTGGCGCATGGTACGCATTGCGACCACCAAGGCGCAGCGTAAGCTATTCTTTAATCTTCGCAGCCTACGCTTAGACAGTTCTACCCTGGCGCCCGAGGAGATTCAAGGCATTGCTGACAAGCTTAATGTCAAACCTGACGAAGTGGTTGAGATGGAGATCCGCTTAAGCGGTCGTGATATGTCATTGGATCCAGGCCCTAGCTCACGTGCCGATGAGGATGAGTTTACGCCTATCGATTATCTATCCGATGAGGGTGAAAGTAGCCCTTATGAGATCATCGCTAGACGCGAGCATGAGGAATTGCAGACGCATGGTCTTGCGGCTGCTTTGGAGTCCTTGGACCCACGTTCACGTCGCATCGTGGAAGCGCGTTGGTTACAGGACGACGGTGGTTTAACACTACATCAACTAGCCGATGAGTTCGGCGTATCCGCTGAGCGTATTCGCCAGATTGAAGCCGCTGCGATGAAGAAAATGCGTAGCTTCCTTGGCGAAGATGCGATGAACTAATCCACACAGCGTAAGCTCACCATTAGTTACATTTTAGGGGTGAGTTTTTGGAACTAACAGGAGATTCTCTGGACTAACACCTGTGAGCAATGGAAACGTAGTTATTACCCCGCTCATCATTCGTCCATTTTTCTCCTCTTTCCCTTCCCCTTAAGGACGAATGTTTAGACACTTCCGGTCCCCTTGCCGGAGGTGTTTTTTTTGCGCTGATATTGTTAACCCCCTTTGAATCAATCAAAGTCTCACTCAAGGAGAAGCTTTTTCAAATCAGCAGCCATCTTGTCTGGTGGCGTGCCCTCGCTAAATAAAAGCACGGATTCTGCGGCTTTATCCAACACAAACACATAGGCACTATGCTCCATCGTATAAAAACCCGCTGGTCCTGGCACCTGATGATAAAACACATTAAAGGATTTGGCGATTTGTTGTAATTGTTGAGGCTCGGCAATTAAGGCCTTAAAGCTGGGATCAAAATGCGATAAATACTCTCTTAAGCGCTGAGGCGTATCACGCGCCGGATCCACCGTCACAAAGTAAAACTGCACCGCTTCTGCCTCTGTCGGCGCTAATAAGTTAAGTGCCTGTTGGATCTGCACCAGGGTATTAGGACATACATCCGGACAATGGGTAAAGCCAAAATAAACGAGCGAGAGTTTACCCTTAAAATCATCAAATTTGAAGTCATTCCCACGTTCATCACGAGCCTCTAGACCGCGACCAAAATGACTGCCCCGAATACTACTGCCATTAAAATCGCTATGAGTCAAATTAAACAGATGCTGCCATTGTGCCGCAACCGGCCTCATCGCCAGTAAGGAAAAGGCGACGCTTAGACTAATAAGCAAGGGTAAAAAATAAGCCACAAAACGCATCCTAGCTGCCTCCGATTGTTGATTGAAACGACGCCAAGCGCTTGAGATATGCTTCGTCACACCCGGACACAGTTCAAACACTAAGGCTTGATATATACTTGGAGATAATGTCATTATTTTAATATCCTAGTATACAGAGGAAGAGTAAGTCATTGAAGCTTGAAAAAATGCAAGCGCTCTATCAGCAGTTAAGCCAGCAGGTTCAAGAGGTGCCCGTGAGCGGCTCAAGACCCTTGATTATTGCCGGTAAAATTGCCGGTTTTATCCATCCCGCCGCCATTAGTGCATTACAAACTAAGCACTACCTTAAGCAGGATGCGTTGGCGGTTTATCTGGCTGAAGCAGGTATTGCTCGGAACGAGTTAAATGCGCTCTTAGTTGATGTAGCCTATTGTTTACGTGATGCAGGCTTAACCAGAGCTTGGCGCAATGAATTGCTAAATGTATACGCCGAGGGCTCCGTGATTGCACAGATTGAGCGTGCTGCCATGCGCCCCCTTGGCCTCTTAACCATGGCGATTCATTTAAATGGCTGGACCCCTGAGGGAGATATTTATCTGCAATTACGCGCCGCCAGTAAGGCCTTCGATCCTAATCGCTGGGACACCTTAGTCGGTGGTTTATTAAATGCCGAAGACAGCCCACCCGAGGGCTTAATCCGTGAATCACAGGAAGAAGCCGGGCTCGCCACCACTCATCTCAAGCAACGCACACCGATTCGTACGATTTTGCGGATGCGTCGACGCCTTCCCGAGGGCTATCAATTAGAAGATATTTTAGTCAGTGATTGCATTATTCCGCCTGACGCGACCCTTGAAAATCAGGATGGTGAGGTAGAGCGCATTGAGACCTTTAGACCGAGCGAAGTGATACAAATGATTGAGGATAAAGACATCACCATTGAAGCCGCCATTGTTCTTTTAGATAGCTTGATTAACCAGCATATTCGTCATTTAATGCAGCAATAATCCAACCAACAAAAGCCGTAGCCTAAGGAGAAAGAGATGAGCAAAGAACCTTTTAACTTTAACTTCCCCTTTGTTAATATGATGCCTGAGGAGATGGGCGATCCGAATTTGCTTTTCAATAGCATGAAGATGATGAGTCAAGCCTGGCAGAAATTTGCCAATCTCGCTCCCCAAGCGACTAGCATGGCACTCGATCCTAATGAGCTCGATAAGCGCATTGAGGAACTAAAAGCGGTGGAGTCTTGGCTTAAATTAAATCTGTCCATGCTCTCTAGTAGCATTCACAGCTTAGAAATACAAAAGGCCAATCTGCAAAACTTCAACAGTTTTATGGGCATGATGAGCGAGCCGCTAAGAGCTTCGCAAGCCGCCACAACAACACCAGCATCCGGGGACAGCGCTTCCTCCCCTGCTCCTGAACAGCCACCGACTGAAGCGGATAAACAGAGCTCACAGCATGCCGCTACCGGTGCCGACGAGCAGCAACCAGATGCCCAAAGCGATACGCTTGAATCAAGCATTGCCAATACTGGCGCGCTGATGCAAGAGCAGGCCCTAAACTGGTTTAATCTTCTAGGCGATCAATTTAAAAATATCGTTGCTTCAGTGGCTGCCGCTACCCCGGCGGACGTTGTCGCAAAAGCCGAGGCTGAGAGCAAAACACAGCCCGTTGCCAGCAAAAAAACGGCAGCCAAAAAGGCGGCGAGCAAAAAGACAACAACAAAAAAGGCGGTAACTAAGAAAACAGCGACTAAAAAAGCAAGCAAAACCCCTGCTAAAACTGCCGCTCAGCGCAATACCCCCAGCGCCACAAAAAAAGCCACAAAACGTGCGGCTAGCAAGCAGGCGAGCGCAAAAACATCAAGCAACGAGTAAACTACTTTACTAACCCATTTTTTAACTATAAACAATTTAGACCATGAAACTAACTATCGTAATTTTGGCTGCCGGTATGGGTAAGCGTATGCAATCTGATTTACCGAAGGTACTCCATAAGTTAGCCGGTAAGCCCATGTTGGCCCATGTGATTGAAAGCGCAAAGCAATTAAAGCCGGCGCAGATTGCCGTAGTCGTCGGTCATGGTGCCGACACGGTAAAAGCCGCCTTTGATAAACAAAAAGATTTAGCTTTTGCCTTGCAGCAGCCCCAACAAGGAACAGCGCATGCGGTACAACAGGCTGAGCCACTTTTTGTGGGCGATGCGGAGAGCGATAAAACCTTAATTCTTTATGGTGATGTGCCCTTGGTGCAGGCAGAGACCTTAAGCCGCTTGATTGAGGCCGCTGGCGATGGGGTTGCGGTATTAACCGAGTTTTTAGACGATCCTAGCGGTTATGGTCGTATTATTCGTGATGCCCAAGGCAATGTCAGCCGTATCGTGGAGCATAAGGACGCTAGCGAAGAGGAATTGCAGACTAAGGAAGTCAATACTGGTATTCTTTGTGCGCCGACCAAGCAATTAAAAACATGGCTTAGCAAAATCGATAATAACAATGCCCAAGGTGAATACTATCTTACCGATGTGATCGGCTTAGCGGTTGGTGATGGTGTGACCGTCAGCGCGGCGCAGCCGGCAGCCTCATGGGAAACACTGGGGGTGAATAGCCGTATCCAACAGGTTGAATTAGAACGTGCTTGGCAAGAAGAACAGGCACGCCGCCTATTGGCGCAGGGCGTCACCTTAGCAGACAACAAACGCATTGATATTCGCGGCACCTTAAGCTGCGGTCGTGATGTGTTTATTGATGTAGGTTGTGTATTTGAAGGCGAGGTTGAACTAGCAGATGGCGTACATATCGGTCCATACTGTATTTTAAAAAATGTCAAAGTCGCCAAGGAGGCTAAGATTGAGGCCTATAGCCACCTTGAGCAAGCTGACTTGGCGGAGCAATGCAAGGTCGGTCCATATGCACGCTTACGTCCAGGCGCGCAACTAGGTAAGGGCAGCCAAGTGGGTAACTTTGTTGAAATTAAAAACACGGAATTAGGCGCCTTTAGTAAAGCAAGCCATCTGAGCTACTTAGGTGATGCCGTGATCGGTCAGCGTGTTAATATCGGCGCCGGCACCATCACATGTAATTACGACGGTGCCAATAAATTTACCACCGTCATCGGTGATGATGCCTTTATTGGTTCTGACACCCAGCTCATTGCCCCAGTCACCGTGGGCGAGGGCGCCACTATCGGTGCTGGCACCTCGCTACGCCAAGACGCACCAGCAAATCAATTAACCTTGACGCAAAGCAGACAAATTAATGTCCCCCATTGGCAACGTCCGGTTAAGAAGAAGCATTAATCACCTATGCCTAAACTCAACGCTAAGCCCAGTAGCATCAGCCAACCACAACGACAGTCGCCTGCACTCAAGCCGGCCCAAGGCAGTGCAGGCCTGCCGAAGCCACGACGCTATTGGGCGGTAGCCGCGATCCTATTAGCCATCACCATCAGTGTGATGGACGCCAGTATTGCCAACCTGGCCTTGCCGACAATTTCCAAAGAGCTCGGCATTCCCCCTCACCTCACGGTGTGGATTGTGAACGCCTATTTAGTCACCTTAATCGCCACCACCATACCGCTATCGGCCGTGGGCGAACGCATCGGCTTTATCCGGATGTTTCGCTGTGGCATCCTCATTTTTATGTGCGGCAGCACACTCTGTGCCTTAGCCACAAACCTCCCCATGCTGGTAACTGGACGCGTGGTCAATGGTTTGGGCGGTGCTGTGATGATGAGTATTTTCGGCGCCATGATGCGCCATATTTATCCACCCCGAGAAATTGCTAATGGCATCAGTTTAAACGCCATGATGGTTGGGGTATCGGCCATTTTAAGTCCAGCGCTGGGGGCCTTTATCATCTCCATTGCATCATGGCATTGGATTTTTATCTTCCCCATCCCCATTTGCTTGATTTCATTGATATTTTCACACTATCTACCAAGGGTAGATGCGCTTAACAAGCCCTATGATTTTCACAGTGCACTATTAAATATCATCACCTTTGCCTGCTTTATCACTGGCTTAAATCTGCTCACTAATCAAACCCTAATTAGCATGGCGCTACTCAGTATTGCGACCATCAGCGGCACCCTTTTATGGCGACGTTCGCAGCGACAAGCCGCCCCGCTTTTCCCGGTAGATTTGCTAAAAATTCCTACCTTTAAATATGCTGTAATCGTCTCAGCCTTAAGCTTTGGCACGGCCTCCTCCGCCATGCTGTCACTGCCTTTTTTCTATGAAAATATCATTGGCCTACCCACCAAAACCGTGGGGCTACTCTTTATGGCGTGGCCTATAGGCTCTACCCTGATGGCACGTCCATCAGCCCGACTCTCGGCCATCTACCCGGCTTCTATCCTTGCTGCCATTGGCTCCTGCATCATGCTCGCTAGCCTGCTGCTGCTAACATTCATCCCCCATAGCGCTTGGTTAGGCTGGTATGCCCTTTGCATGTTCTGTTGCGGTTTAGGCTTTGGCTTTATTCAAACGCCAAATAATAAAACCATTTTATTATCCACCCCACTGAATCGCAGTGGCGCCACTGGTGCCATGCAATCCGGGGCACGTATGTTCGGTCAAAGTACGGGCGCCGCCTTGGTTGCGGTATCATTTCATTTATCGGCCGAGCGGGGCGTGTTTTTGGCGCTGAGCATCAGCGTACTATCCATTGCCATCGCATCCTTAATTAATTTAATACGGTTTTTTCGCGGTCAAGACATAGAGATTCTTTAAAGAGATGGTTTCAACTCCTACACCTACAGAAACAGCACCAGCCAAAGCCAGCTTAGCCGTGGCCTTGATTGTAAAAAATGAAGCACGCTTACTAGCACAATGCCTAGAAAGCATTGCCCACTTGGCTGATGAAATCGTGATTTTAGACTCCGGCAGCACAGATGAGACGGAGACTATTGCACGTCGCTATACCGATAAATTTTATGTTAACGCCGACTGGCCCGGCTTCGGTCCGCAAAGACAGCTTGCGCAACGCTATGTCAGCGCTGACTGGGTGCTATGGCTGGACGCAGACGAAGTGGTGAGCGAGGAGCTAGCCGAGAGCATTCGTCAAGCCATCGCCGAGGATAATCGACAAACTATTTACAAAATCAGTCGCTTAAACTGGGCCTTTGGTCAATTTATACGTCACGGCAGCTGGAATCCAGACTATGTGGCTCGCCTCTATCCCACCGCCTTAACCAACTACAATGACAATCTACTCCATGAAAGCGTGATCATCCCCAAAGGTATCAAAGTCACCGCACTCAAGGGACGACTGCTTCACTACACGTACAATACCTTAGCGGAGCATCTACAAAAATCCCTGAAATACGCAGAAATATGGGCAGAGCAACGCGCCCTTGCTGGTAAAACATCAAGCATTACTAAAGCCATCTTTAAAGCCTTTGGTCGCTTTGCCAGAGACTATCTGCTAAAACTTGGCTTTCTGGATGGTCTTGCCGGCTTGATGATTGTGATTGTCACCATGCAAGGCACCTTTAACCGATATGCACTCTTGCACTATAAATCCAAAGAAAAAAACAATGAACATCCTACAGATTAATATGGAAAAGGGTTGGCGTGGTGGTGAGAGCCAAACCCTGTTGTGCATGGAGCAATTTAGACAGGCCGGTCATGAGGTTGAACTATTAGCACGACGCCACAGCGAGTTGGCGCAACGTGCAAGCGCTAAAGGCTTTAAAGTACATACGCAAAAAAGCGCAGCGCTGGCTGTACTCTTTTTTTTATTAGGCCGTGCCGCTAAATACGATATCATCCATTGCCAAACAGCCAATAGCCTCACTTGGCCTGCCCTCTTTAAAGGCCTATTTAAAGCGAAGTTGGTTTATACGCGACGCACCGCCTTTCCGATTAAAGCGCATAAAGAAAAGTCCACTCGCCTAAAATGGCGTAACACCGATTTATTTGTCGCTAATACCCAAGCTGGCATGGCTGAAGCCTTGCGCATCAAAGCGCTGGCTGCAGATGCAGTGCAAACCATTGCGGAGCTTAAGCCGCAAGCGCATGGTAAAGGTCCTACAGCTATCGTGATTCCCAGCGCCACGATACCACAGAGCTTTGATGCCGCACGTTTTAGCGACATTATCGAGCAACACCATTTACAGGGTAAAAAAATCATTGCCGTGATTGCGGCCTTAACAGAAGAAAAAGAGCCTTTGCTAGAAATTGAGGCAATTCATCAGTTATTTCAACGCCGACAAGATATTGCTGTCCTTCATTTCGGCACCGGCAAGCTACTCCCAAGCTGCCAACAAAAAGTGCAGGCCTTAGGTTTAGCGCCGAACTATGTGTTTATGGGCTTTCAACATCAAGTCGAACAACTGTTTCAGGGCTTCGATTGCTATTTACTCACCAGTCGCCATGAAGGCGCTAATAACGGCATTATCAATGCCTTTTTTAATGAGGTTCCTGTCGTTTCCACCGCCTGTGGTGGACCGAACGAACTGATCGGTCAACATAATGAGCGCGGTTACCTCTGCCCCGTTGGCGACGCCAAAACACTGGCTGAGGCACTTTATTTAGCCCTTGAGCAAAGCCCTGAAAACGCCGCACGCATCCAGGCTGCCAAAGACTATGCACTACAAAATCACACGGTCGAAACAATGGCTAAACACTACTTAACGGCCTTTGAGGCACTACTCGGGAGGTCTTAAGCTAGCATGACTCAACTTCACCCCCTAGTCATTCACTACAGCACCACCCAGAGCGATATCGGCGTGATTCTGCTGGCCACCCTCAAGCAGCAGATCTATAGTGTGATCCTTGACGATAGCGAAGAAGCATGTCTAGCGGCCTTAACAATACAAACATCCAAGGATTTTCCTAGGGCCAAACTGCAAGCGACCTCCCCACACCCTACTCTCACCCTGATTAGCAACTTTATCGCTGCACCTAGTCATCAGCGCTATCAGTCATTACAGCGCATAGATTTATACTGCCAGGGCACAGATTTTCAGCAGCGAGTCTGGCAAGCCTTAAGCCGTATTCCGCTAGGACAAACCGTGTCTTACGCCACCTTAGCTCAACAACTAGGCTGCCCCAAGGCCGTGCGTGCGGTGGCACAGGCGTGTGCGGCGAATCGGCATGCTATCATCATTCCATGCCACCGTGTTTTACGCAGTGACGGCAGCATCTCAGGTTATCGCTGGGGCGTTGCTCGTAAACAGCAGTTACTCGCCCTTGAAGCCACCACTAAGGAAGCATCATGAGTACTACCAAAGACTCGTTTAAGAACAGCGCCGTTTGGGAGCAACGCTTTAACACCCAGGACTCTGCCAACCGCTCCGAGAGAGAGGTTAGAACGCCTTGGGAGCGAGATTATGCACGGCTAATCCACTCTTCAGCCTTTAGACGTATGCAGTCTAAAACACAGGTACTCGGCCTAGGTGAAAGTGATTTTTATCGCACCCGCCTCACCCATTCATTGGAAGTAGCACAAATCGGTGTCGGCATTGTGCGCTGGCTTGAACAAAAACTCGAACGCAACGAGTTTCTCGTGAGTAAGGTGGAGCAACACCATAGCAGTCAATTAAAACAGCTACTACCTGATTATGAATTGATGAATGCGATTTGCCTGGCCCACGATCTTGGTCACCCACCCTTTGGTCATGGTGGTGAGGTGGCCTTAAATATCTGTATGCGTGACTATGGAGGCTTTGAGGGCAATGGCCAAAGCCTACGTATCCTCTCCCGCCTGGATAAATACACCAAAGCCAATGGCATGAATCCGACCCGTCGGCTGCTATTAGGCATACTGAAATACCCACTACCCTATAGCGAACTGTGTGTGCCTGAGGCCTATGGCCCTCTTGCCACACCAGTTTGGCAAAGCAAAGCCAAAGAGCAACTACCGCCTAAATGCTACTTAGATAGTGAAAAAGAGATTGTAGACTGGATTTTAGAACCACTCACGGCGCTCGAGAAAGAAGCCTTTACCGCAACCAAAGCCCGCTCAGACACAGATAGCACGCCCAAGCACCGTAAAACCCGCTTTAAATCCTTTGATACCTCGATTATGGAATTGGCGGATGATATCTCCTATGGTTTGCATGATTTAGAGGATGCGATTTCCCTAGGTTTAATCAGTCAACAGCATTGGCAGCAGCATTTTAAAACGCATCTGCACTTATTCGAGGCCCTATGCAGCGGCAGCAACCAAGGCAAAAGCCCTCAACAAATGGCCAAGGAAGTAGAGGCTCAGCTATTTTCCGAGCAAAGCTACGAGCGTAAACGACAAATTGGACGCTTGGTGCATCACTGCATTACCAGTATCTTTATTGACTCCAGCGGTATTGAGCATGCCACTCAGCCATTGATTAGGTATAACGCCTATCTCGGCGTTGAGCAAAGCGATTTACTGGCGCATATTACGACACTGGTCTTTGACAAAGTCATTCGTAGCGCCAATGTACAACAATTGGAATTTAAGGGTCAAAAAATCGTGATTGAGATCTTCCAAACCCTCAAGGCCGACCCGCTGCGCTTACTCCCGGACGGCACCCGCGAACGCTATCGTCAAGCGCTAACTCAGCACCCTCAGGATACTGCGCTACATATGCGCATCATTTGTGATTTTGTGGCTGGCATGACGGATGAGTATGCCGCACGCTTTTATGAACGCATTTACCACCCGCATGAGGGCTCGGTATTTGATCGGATGTAGGGTTTAAAGAACATGAGCTTAACTCGCAAACAAGCAACGAGCGTACCGGTGCTGATGTATCACCACGTGACCCCAAGTGGCGGTTCACTTAGCTGTAGCGTGAAAAACTTTGAATCGCAAATGCGCTTTTTAGCCAAGCATGGCTACACCAGCCTCCGGGGCGAGCAGTTTGCTGCTTTTTTAGAGGGCAAGGCCGTACCTAAACGCTCCGTGCTTCTCACCTTTGATGATGGCTATTTGAATAATTATCAATATGCGCACCCCATTCTTCAACGCTACGGCATGCATGCCATGCTATTTTTAATTACGCAATATATACACGATGGACCACTACGCCCGACCATGCTCAATGGCGCTGATCAAGCGTATAGCCCAGGGCACTATGAATGTAAAAAGCTGATCGCTGAGGGTAGAGCCAATGAGGTGATGCTACGTTGGGAAGAGGTGCGCGCCATGCAAGCGGCGGATAGCTTTGAGTTTCACAGTCATACCCACACGCACAATCGTTGGGATCTAGCCGCCGACAACGCGAATAAAAACCGTCATATTCGTGAGGATCTACTGCAATCACAACACGAGTTCCAAACCCATCTGGGCGCCGTCAGCGATCATCTATGCTGGCCTCAAGGCTACTTTGATAAAGACTATGTTGCTATTGCCAAGGCATTAGGCTTTAACTATCTCTATACCACCGACGCCTACGGCATGAATCAGGCACATGGTGCAGCTGACCATATTTATCGAATTGCCGTCCGTAATCGCCCAGGGCTATGGCTGGGGCAACGCTTATGGTTAGCAAGCCATCCGCGACTAGGACCGCTATATAATCAAGCAAAACTAAAGAAAAAACAGCGTCGTGAGCAAAAACGCTTAGCACGCCAGGGTGAGGCTTCTTAAGTCGATCACTAGACTTGAGGCAAGTAAGCAAAAGGCCACCCGCAATGGGTGGCCTTAAGCGCTTAAGCAAGGAAAAAATTACTCGACGCGCTCAAAAATAGCGGAGATACCCTGACCACCACCAATACACATCGTCACTAAGGCGTATTTACCGCCGATACGATGTAATTCATGTAATGCCTTGGTCGTAATAATGGCACCGGTCGCACCGATAGGGTGACCCAAACCAACGCCACTACCGTTAGGATTAACCTTAGCAGGGTCTAAGCCTAAAGACTTGGACACGGCTAAGGCTTGTGCTGCGAAGGCCTCGTTTGCCTCAATCACGTCCATATCCTCCACGCTAAGGCCTGCTTTTTTCAACACTTTTTCAGAGGCTGGTACCGGACCAATACCCATGATTTCAGGATCCACCCCAGCGTGAGCATACGCCACTAAACGGGCTAAAGGCTTGGCGCCGTGCTTTTTCACTGCCTCTTCGCTCATTAATACTACGGCGGCTGCACCGTCATTAATACCGGAGGCATTACCCGCAGTCACGGTACCATTTTCTTTAACAAACACCGGACGTAGCTTAGCTAAACCCTCTGCCGTCACGTCACCGCGCGCATGTTCGTCGGTATCGAATACGACCTCACCCTTGCGCGTTTTGAGCGTGATAGGCACGATTTGCTCTTTGAAATAACCGTTCTCAATAGCGTGACGGGCACGACGGTGAGACTCAACCGCTAAGGCGTCCTGCTCTTCGCGTGTGATATTGTACTTCTTGGCAACGTTTTCAGCGGTCACACCCATATGAATCACTTCGAAGGGGTCAGTTAAGGCACCGGTCATCATATCCACAACCTTATTGTCACCCATACGCGCACCCCAACGTAAGCTAGGCGTGATATAAGGACCACGGCTCATCACCTCAATACCACCGCCGATTGCCACATCCGCATCGCCCAGTTTAATCGCCTGAGCAGCTGAAACAATGGCTTGTAGACCGGAGCCACATAAACGGTTAACGTTCATGGCGGGGGCGTCCTTGGTCACACCCGCATTCACAGAAGCTAATCGAGATAAATACTGGTCTCTAGGCTCCGTGTTAATCACATGACCAATCACCACGTGATTCACATCATCCCCCGTGATACCCGCTTTTTCAATTGCGGCTTTGATCACGGCAGCGCCTAACTCATGTGGTGGCATATCCTTTAAACTACCACCGAAACCACCAATGGCGGAGCGCATTGCTGACACTACATAGACTTCTGACATACCAATCTCCTCAGAAAGTTAATACAAAATAATTTAGTCCGGGCAAACATACTCAATGGCTGAATAAAAACCACCCAGCATAAAACTAAACTATCAAATTTATATTACACGATTAAGAACAAAATACCCCACTTAAATAAGCGGGGTAATGAATTTGTATTAACTTATTTGTCGCCAAGCTCTAAAAGCGATAAATCGAAGCAATACCGGTATCCGTCGGCATATACTGACTTGGGATAATTTTCACATCGCCACCGCGACGTAGCACCATTTCAGCCAAATCATCTAACACATCATCGGCATTGGGGTCGGAAAAGTCCGCCACTAGCTCAACCTTACGGGCTTCACGATCAATTTTGCCGGCAAGCTTTTTCTCGGCATCAACTAACAAAGTATCCACCCGACCATCTAGAATTGCCGCCAAGGTGCGATCAAGGTCGCCATTGGCAAGACCTGTGCCGTGCGCTTGTTGAAAACGACTAATTTCCTCCTGCACCCGTTTGGCCGCTACTGGTTCCACGATCGCCCACGCTTTTTCAAGCAATTGCTCTTCACTTAAAGCGCTCGGATCAACATGAATCTCTTGCTCCAAAACATATGGGTTTGCATTGTGCTTGCGGAAAGCGCCCAGGTTTTCAGGCAGCCCCACTAGCACCACAGGCAGTTTGGCATTTTTGCTGATATTGTTATGCAAAGCACGTGCCACCACTCCTAAAAAGCGCTCTTTATCCGCCTGTACAGCGTCTTTACGACCACCTTGATAGCGCAAGGCCTGACGCTGACGATAGGATGGACCTAAGCCATAGGAGGAGCTCGGTATCACTGGTGCCGTTTCGTCGTAGGTATCATCAATATGCTCAGGGAAGCCCTCAGCAAAAATCACCTGATCCAGACCCTCACGTGTGCCCTCATACATCTCAATATCGGTACGGGTAATGCAAAGCACCTGGAAGCGGTCTTGCGTCTGCGTGATGCGTAGCAAAGGCTTTAAGTGAAAGGAATCAGACACAACAGCAAAGGCTTCGGGCTGACGCTGCAAGGTAAATACCTCAAAATGAGTTTCATCCGCCAAAATTGCTAAGCCATCTAAGACCTGACGCTGCCAAAAATCATGATTATCAGCCAACTGCTGAAAAGGTTGCATCAGCGACTCGATCTCACTTTTAGCATATTTCTCTGCCAAGGATTGCTCTAATGTCTTGAGCAAGTTTTTGTAGCGAATCAGATCCTGCTGATTTTCAGGGTGGCTCCGGTGTGTCGGTTGGTACAAAGATAAGCAAGGTCCCTCGTGCCTTTCTAAAAAATAACTCAGGCTTTGAAGATTAACTTGTTGCATCGTACTCTCCTTATTATGTAATTTGTGAAAAACCTCAATCAAGGCCGTGATATCAGCTACCACTAGTTATCCGCTGATTACCTATGAGCGGCGGTCCTGCGACTTGGAAATCACTTTGCTAAGACCTTGTACTAGCTTACGCGTGGCCTCAAGAATAGCAATCTGAATATCCTCTGAGCGATGCTCAGCCACCACTGGCTTCATTGTCGCTACCCGAGCCTCAACCAAGCAACGCTTATCAGTAGCACCGGCACGTGTTTCACTATTGACATCCGACAGATGATATTCAACGCGAGTTAGATGTGCTGCTTGATGCTTTAACTCCTTCGCCGCGATCGCCTCAATGCGTTGAACTAATGCCTCGCTACGTGTGGTGTGCCTGTCAGTATTAACTAAAATTTGCATAGAACCTCCTTGAACTACTGCGTTTTATTATTACTCTATTATTACTAAAGATTGAGCATTAAGCCAATCCGTAGCGCATGATTTACTCCTTTGGATCGACTATATTTTGATCAATAACAATTAACGCTGAGGCAAATAGTAGCTAATTTCTCAAGGACTTAACGCAACGCTCGGCACGATCATAACGTCGCTTGCGGTTAATATGGTACTTACAAAGTTTTGCAAAGACTTAAGTTTTGAGTCGATTATTTAAGCCTCAACTAAACACCATCTGCTACATTACAAAACATCCATGAATCACATGAAGCGATCGTATATGACTATGTTTAAGCCAGTAAAGCATTTCATCCACCAAAGCTTATGCCTACCCCTATTAACACTCAGTATGGTGATGCCAGCCAGTGCCGCTGCACCCTATCAGGCAATTGATTATGTCGATGCAGAGTTTGCCGTGTCCTATAACCAGGCCGCTGCAGGCGGTACAGCCAAGCTAACAATTCGTCAGCAGCAACATCACTACGATGTGAATTTCAACATCCAGCATAGCCTCTTAAAGGCAAGGCAGCGGGCGCATTTCAGTGCTGAGGGTTGCGACATCACGCCCCAGTCCTACAGCGCCAGCACGGAAGCGGCATTTAAAGGCAAGAGTCAGGAAAATTTAAGCTTTAACTGGGCGGATAAAATCGCTACTCGTCAACATAATAAAGACGGCGATACCAGCTTTCAGCTCACACAAGCTTACTATGACCCGATGAGCTTATACTTCAAAGCCCGTTGCGATTTGATGGCGGGTAAACAGCAACTCAGCTACCCTCTTATTTATAAAGGCAAAGAAAGTACCCACCGCTACCAGGTGGTTGGTACCGAAAAGGTCAATACGGGTATGGGTGAATTTGAGGCCTTGGTGGTAGAACGTCAGCGCCGCAATAAAAACCGTCGCACCACCTTTTATGTGGCGCCAGCGCTGGACTATTTAATTGTTAAGATCGAGCATCGTGAAAGTAGCCTCGCTACCGTCAGCATGACCTTAAAACGTATGGACTATCAACTCCAATAAAAAAACGCTCCCAACCACTAAGATTGAAAGCGCTTTAAAACTAAATTAAAAATCGCCTAGCGACCCGCTTTGAGCTCAGCCCAGAGACGTGTTTGTAATCGCAGCAACTCCATGGACTGGGGTTGCATCAAAAACAGTGTATCACGCACTTCCTGCGGCGGATAAAGCATTGGGTCGTTAGCAATTTCAGGCTTGACGAACTTTTTGGACTCCAAATTGGCATTGGCAAAGAACATCTCATTGGTTATCTCTGCATGCACTTCGGGTGTTTCCATGTAGTTAATAAAGGCCATGGCATTATCAAAATTAGGGGCGTTTTTAGCCACTGCCATCATATCCATCCAAATCAATGCGCCACCGCGCGGGATCACGTAGGCAATTTCATAAGGACGATTCGCCTCTTTGGCACGGTCAGCGGCAATATAAATATCACCATCGCCCGCATAGACCAGGCACACATCATTTTGCGCCAGCTCCTCAATATGGGCGGCAGGGCTAAAATGCTTAATGTAAGGACGAATCGATTTTAAGACCTCAAAGGCCGCTAAATAATCATCCGGGTCTTGAGAGGCCGGATCCTTGCCCATGTAGTTAAGTACCGCAGGGAAAATCAAACCCGCTTCATCGTACAGCGAGATGCCACAGCTGGCGAATTTTTTGGCCTTTTCTGGATCAAATAAATTACCCCAATCCATTAGGTCCACATCCTCACCTGCAACTTCCTTGGCGCGGGTCACGTTATAGCCCAAGCCCAAGGTCCCCATGGCCCAAGGCACTAAGTATTCATTGCCCGGATCGACCTCCTCCAAGATCTTCATAATCTCAGGATCCAAGTACTTTAAATTAGGTAGTTGAGACTTATCGAGCTTTTCTAAAAGACCCGCTTCAATCTGGCGCTTCGCGTAGTAACTACTGGGAATCACCACATCATAACCGGAATTACCAATCAGCAATTTGGTTTGTAAGACGTCATTATTATCAAAGGTATCAAAATTTACCTTGATGCCGGTACTGCGTTCAAAGCCTGGAATCGTATCCTCTGCCACGTACTCCGCCCAGTGATAAATATTTACCACCCCCTTATCCTGAGCCGCTACGCCGTAATTCACCGCAAATAAGGCGCCTGCCATGGCAATGCCTTTTATTAATTTATTAAACTTCATCGTATCCCCCCTTAATCAAGATGGACCAAACTACTTATAAAAATAAAAGACAATGCTGTCTTAAAAAACGGATCGATTTTATTTCATTTTCCTATCATAAAGGCTGCAATAGTGCGATTTTTAATAAAAAATATCAGCCCACTGGCGTACTAGGACGTAGTGGGCTCAGACGCTACTGTAGAAACGGCAATTGCGTAAAGATTTGCAGCACAGTGGCGTTAATTAAATCCACAAAAAACGCACCCACGATGGGCACTAGCAAAAATGCCTTATAGGAAGGACCGTAGCGGTCGGTCACGGCCTGCATATTCGCCACCGCCGTGGGCGTAGCACCCATCCCGAAACCGCAATGACCTGCCGCTAAAATCACCGCATCATAGTCCTTGCCCATGACCCGATAGGTGATCAAAATCGCATAGCACATCATTAGTAATACTTGCACCGCTAAGATCACCAATACGGGCAAGGCCAAATCCACTAACTCCCACAACCGCAATGAAAGCAAAGCCATTGCCAAGAATAAAGAAAGTGAGGCGTTACCAAAGACATCAATGGCCCGATCAAACATATCGAAGCTAAAGACATGAGTCAGGATATTACGTAGAATCACACCGCACATTAAGGCCCAAACAAAGGTCGGCAATTCAAACGCCGTGCCCTTGGCCACATTCGTCATCACATCGGCAAAAGCCAAACAAGCCGCAAAGAGCGCCAAGGTCTCAATGGCTGAGGAAGCGGTGATACGACGAATCTGATCCGGTTTATCAAAGAGCGCATCATCATAGCCATCATCATCCTCATCGTGACGCGTATTGTAAAGCGAGGTCTTTTTAGCTTGCTGCTCCAACGGGGTCAACTCCGCTGGTTCAGGTAGGCGCTCGCGCTGCATTCTTTTTAAAAGAAACTTAGCCACTGGGCCACCAATCATACCGCCAGCAACCAAACCAAAGGTAGCGGTAGCGACTCCCAGGGTAGTCGCACCGACAATGCCGTATTGATCCTCTAAAATCGGTCCCCAGGCCGCTGCCGTACCATGCCCGCCGGTTAAGGTAACGGAACCAGTGACCAGACCCATCAAGGGATCCAGCCCAACCAAAGAGGCCATGGCGACGCCCACCACATCCTGCACAATAATCAGACCTGACACCGTAAAACTAAAAATCACCAGGGGCATACCGCCCACTTTGAGACGCTTGAAATCAGCACTTAAGCCGATGGAAGCAAAGAACATCAACATAAAGGCGGTTTGCAGCGCCCCATCGAACTTAAAGGAGATGCCAAAGAAGTACTTCAGCAGCATCACAATACAACTCGCTAACAATCCGCCTGCGACTGGCTCGGGAATATTATAAGACTCCAAAAACTTAATGCGACGGGTCAACATACGACCTAAAAGCAGCACTAAGGTGGCCAAAATTAAAGTGTAATAGCCATTTAGTACAATTTCCATCATATACCTCTTTGTTATTCACGCTATGCCACAGTTTAAAACACTCTCGGCAAAATACGAAATTTAAATTTAAACTGCTGTCTTATCCTGCTCATACTTTACCTAGGGTTACCTAGCATTTGTGCTAATGTTAAATCAGAACGATTTACCCTATGCTTTAATACATAGCCATTTATTCATCTTTATAGTTTTAGTTTAGCGCATGAGTTCTTATTACAAACTGCTTAACCGCACAATTCAGGACGATGGCACGGTGGTTGCCAACTATCAACCGACTATCCACAGTCAGGGTGCATGGAATGCACATGAGCAGCATATGGCCCCTGCTTCCGGTGTGATGAGTTATGAGTTAGAGCTATTTCAGCCGCGTGACGATATGATTTACGGTCGTTTAGGCTTTGATATTTTGGGTTTGATCCCGCTTAAAGACTTCACCATCACGACGCATAATATTCGCCCCGGCAAAACCATTGAGCTGATTGAGAGCAGCTTAAGCTGTGAGGGCAAGGTCGCCATTGTACTCCGCGCTTGGCGGGTGATGAAAAATGACACGAGCACGGTAGCAAGTGTGGAGGATGAACCAATCACCCCACGCAATGAGATGGTCGAGTGGACGGCACTCAAAGGGGTCTGGGCCGGCGGCTATATTGCCTCCATTAGCGATCATATCCGCAGCAACCGTGAGCGCCGTCCAGGATGTGCGCAAGTCTGGTTGAGCAATGAGCTCGCCATGGTAGAAGGTGTTGCAACCAGTCCCTTTGTGAAGTTAATGGGTATGGTTGACACCAGTAACGGGGTGGCAGTGTCGCAGCAGGTACCATTTAGTCATATGTTTCCTAATGTTGATCTGCAAATCCACCTATACCGTCTACCCCAAGGTCAATGGCTAGGTCTGAATACTCGCCAACAATATGGCGCCCAGGGCGTGGGTCTCACTACCTCGATTCTATACGATGAGGTAGGTCCCTTTGGTCATAGCGAGCAGATCCTCACCGTGCGCCCTATGCCTATTAAGGCTTAGCGACGGGCAGCCTCCCACACGGCAGCCCAACCAAGCGACAACTCGGCGGCACGTTCGGCCGCCATCACCAAACTATCTTCACGGGCAATGGTTTGACCGGCAATATCAAAAGCAGTGCCATGATCCACGGACACTCGCACTACCGGCAAACCGACCGTGATATTTACCCCCTGATCACCATACACCGCCTTAAAAGGTGCGTGACCCTGATCGTGATAACACATCACTAAAAAACGCCAACGTTGATCGCGCACGGCTTGAGGCCAAATCACATCCCCTGGGATGGGACCGTGTAAATTAATCCCTTGCGCTCGACCTCGCTCAATCGCAGGCAGAATAATGCGCGACTCCTCGGTGCCGAACAGATTATTTTCTCCCGCATGTGGATTTAAACCGGCCACCGCAATGGCTTCACCCTCACGCCCCAAGGCTTTAGAAAAGGCATGCACCAACGCAAAGATAGCATCAAAACGCACTGCTGTGCAGTCCTCCACTGCCTGCTTCATGGATACATGGGTGGTGGCATGAAACACAAATAACTCACCGCTAGATAGCACCAGTGAAAAATCCTCCACCCCGAACTCATGCGCTAGCAGCTCGGTATGCCCTGGCCAATGATACCCCCCCAGATGCATCGCCTCTTTATTTAAGGGGGCGGTGACAATGCCGTCCACCTCACCGGCACGAGCTAAGGCACAGGCCTTTATCACAAACTGCGCAGCAGCTGCACCGGCACGTGCATCTACGGTAGCCAGCTGCACCTCGGCTAAGCTTGTCCCCACCTGTATCACCTCAATACTATCGGGCGCATTAATAATCTCTGTGGGGCTTTGCACCTCACGCACCACCGCCGCATCAAAACCGATTTGCTGTGCTGCTTTTTGCAAAGCAGCGACATCCCCTATCACCACAAAACGCGCTTTAAGCCGCAGATGAGGGTGCTTTAGCAGCATTTTTGCAGTGACTTCGGGACCGATACCGGCGACATCACCTAAGGTGACCGCCAGGATGGGTAAGCGCTTTTGAGTAGACACGATGGCTGTTCCTTGTAGCAAAAAATCAAAGGTATCGTTATTTTACACCTGCGCTATTAAAAACAAAAATGCCCATGGTTATCATCAACCATGGGCTTCTCAACTGGCTCATCGTGTCCTGATCAAAGCTCTGCTTGCTTAATATGCATATGCCCGCTTTCCAAATCCAAACTGGTACGCAACAAAAATTCGCGTGGGTAGGGGTTACACCACATCATGCCCTTAATAATCAAGGTCAATACATTATGATGCTCAAGGTGATTAGCCTCATTAATAAACTTGACACTTAAGGTATCTCGCTGCAGGCGGGGTTCAAAATTCACAATGCAGTCATAAATTGCATTTTGTAGACTAATGTGATCGATTTCTGACATGCGGCGACCTGCCAGTGGAGCGACCCCAAAATTAATGGTGGATTTTTTGACCTCATCTAGGCCCTCCAGATCCACTATCGACTCAAGATTGACAGTGTTTAATAACCACGCCAAATCCCGTAGAATAGCAGCACGCAGCACCTCATAATCCACCTGCACGCCAGTATTTACTTCATTTTTTTTGTGGGGTGCATGATCGGTTAAGCGATCAAATAAGGCCGGTTGTAAACGATCTTTAACGGCTTGCTGCTGACGTCGTTCGCTAGCCGTTTTTTTGCGTTCCTGATATTCAATTACCATGGCTCTTTAAAGAAATGACGCCAAGGTCATCTGCCCTTAGCGCCTAAAACTACTCAATCAAGCAAAACACGCTTGGCAATTAGGCCACCGTTTTGTTTTGTTTGATATCGTAAGCAACCACAGACTCAGCGCCTTTACCGCCGCGGTCAGTTTGCTCCCAGTACTGCTGCTTGATTTTAGCAGCTTGGAAAGCGTAGCTTACCATCATTGCGTCACCTTCTTGATCACCAGTGTACTGAACAGAAGTCACTAATACATCTTCTAAAGTGATGCGAGAGTATTCAACTTGCTCACCGCCGGCTTTACATACAGAAAGCTCTACTTTAGCCAAGTGCTTACCAGTTGCACAATGCTTTAAAACAGCAGGCGCAGCACGATCGATGCGAGCAAACACGTGTAAATCGTTAAAGCTGGCTTTACCGGTACCGCCACCACCGCCAGTTGACATTGAACCAGGCTGAGTAGCGCCCCAAGAGAAAGACTCGATATCACTCCAGTCTTTGTGCTGAGAATCTTTAGATTCACCGTTAGCGCCTTCAATTTTCATAAACATAGCAACTGCCATTTCACTCTCCTTAAGAAATGAGATAATTAAATTTAAGATAAAAAGCTACTTACTGCACATGATAGATACGCAAATCAACTGCTTAATGAATTCCATAAATTAAGCCAGCTCCCACGAAATCCAATAAAATTCTAACGTTCAAAAATGACATTTAGATGACTGAATTATGTCAATTTGATGATTTTTGTCATATTACAATTAACAAAGAGTGGCCTCGATAAAAGCAGGTCTATGCTCGCTCTGACCGCATCGAAGTGGCTGGTTAGACAATCCCACTGTAATACGGTAGACTGATGACATCTTGTCGGGGTGCCTGTGCCAAGCGTTATTGCGCTACAGGCTGAGATAACACCCGTGAACCTGATCCAGTTCGTACTGGCGGAGGAAATAAGATGCAATACCATCGCTCTAGTCACCAGCGCCTTTCCTCCCCCATGTGCTGATATGTATCACGATAAAAATAACCTCACTAGGGCATAGGAGCGTCTCTTTATATGTCACCAGGAATTCGTTTGCAGGAGATTGGCCTGAGTTATGCCGATAAACCGCTGTTTACGCAATTAAATGCGCATTTCAAGGGTGGTTGTTGGCATAGTATTCTTGGTCGTTCAGGCGTCGGCAAAAGTAGTCTTTTAAAAAGCATGGCGGGTTTGTTGAGTGACACCACGCTTGAGGGTTCAGTCAGCGCTGACGATCATCAGCCACTACAGGGAAGAATTGCCTGGATGGCTCAGGGCGACTCGCTGCTACCATGGCTTAATGTTCAAAACAATGTACTGCTCGGTGTGCGCTTACGCAAAGAGCGCTCAAAACAAGCCCTCGCTCGTGCCCAAGCGCTGCTCAGACAGGTTGGTTTAGGCGGCTTAGGTGAGCGCATGCCCCATCAATTATCGGGTGGGCAGCGCCAACGTGTAGCCTTGGCTCGAACCCTGATGGAGGATAAGCCCGTGGTACTGATGGATGAGCCCTTTTCTGCGTTAGATGCCATCACGAAGCTACAGCTACAAGACCTAGCCGCCGAACTGTTGCAAGATAGAACGGTGGTCTTGATTACCCATGATCCTCTGGAGGCCTTGCGTTTGAGCGATGAGGTGTGGGCAATGACTGGACGACCGGTCAGCTTGGATAGCCTGTTCACTATTGATATACCTGCGCCACGCGCTTTAGAGGATGCTCGCATCCTAGCGTGGCAAGGTGAGTTATTAAACTTCCTGCAGCACGATCTTGAGGAGCCTACCCATGAGTAAGCATCGAATCTCACCTGGGCTGCGCTTGTTGTTGGTAACGCTCAGTCTGTTTTTATTTTGGCAAATAATTGTCTGGGTCACCAAGACGCCGCACTTTATTTTGCCAGGACCCATTCGTGTATTTAAGGTGTTGTGGGCTCAGCGCAGCTTAATTGCTGAACATTCCCTAGTGACTTTAGCAGAAATTCTCCTAGGTATGGCCTTGGGTTGCTTGCTTGGTTTTCTGAGTGCGATGCTGCTACAGTGGTCCCGCACCCTCAGTTCATGGTTGCTGCCTATCTTGATTGTGAGTCAAGCCATTCCAGTGTTTGCCCTTGCTCCCATTTTAATGTTGTGGTTTGGTTACGGTATGCTTTCAAAGGTCGTGATGGCGGCGCTGATTATCTTCTTCCCGGTCACTTCTGCCTGTTATGACGGCTTACGACGCACCTCAGGTGATTGGCTAGCGTTGGCACATACCATGGGTGCCAGTAAATCGCAGCTGCTCTGGCAAATTCGCTTGCCTGCCGCCATGCCTTCATTGGCTTCCGGTCTACGGGTAGCAGCCGCTACTGCACCTATCGGCGCAGTGATTGGCGAGTGGGTGGGTTCCAGCCAAGGCTTAGGCTATTTAATGCTACACGCCAATGCCCGTATGCAGGTGGACACGGTTTTTGCTGCCTTGATCGTGCTGGCGAGTTTATCTTTACTATTGTATTTCAGTGTGGACTACCTATTGCGTCGACTGATTTATTGGACGACTTAAGACGTTTTTAATCATACTTTTAGGAGGGGATTGATGAAATCTTTATTTTCACGTAAAAAATTGCTCGCTGCAGGTGCTTTGAGCCTGCTAATGAGTACGCAAGCCTTGGCGGAAGACAAGCTGACTTTGTTGCTTGACTGGTTTGTAAACCCAGATCATGCGCCGATTATTATTGCGGAGAAAAAAGGTTATTTTAAGGATCAGGATTTAAAGGTGGATATTCAGGAGCCCGCCGATCCGTCCATGCCCCCTAAACTCGTGGCAGCGGGCAAGGCCGATATGGCGGTGACCTATCAGCCGCAATTACATATGCAGATCGATGAGGGTTTGCCGCTTACTCGTGTTACTACTCTGATTGCAACGCCTTTAAATACCTTGGTGACACTTAAAAGCAGTAACATCAGCTCGATTGCCGATCTTAAGGGTAAAAAAATCGGTTTTTCCGTTAGTGGCTTTGAAGATGTATTGTTGAGCGTGATGTTGCAGCATCACGGCCTGACAATGGATGATGTTGAGCTAGTCAATGTGAACTGGTCACTCTCGCCCTCATTGATTACCGGTAAGGTGGACGCTGTGATTGGCTCATACAGAAACTTTGAATTAAATCAGCTCGATATCGAAAATCATCCTGGTCACGCTTTTTATGTGGAAGAAGAAGGTGTCCCGACCTATGAGGAGCTAATTATCGTAGTAAATAATAAGGACCGTGATCATGATAAGTATCGCCGCTTTAATCTTGCCTTAGAGCAAGCTGTACAATTTATTGTGAATCACCCTGATGAGGCGTGGACCTTGTTTAAAGACTACAAACCTGCCGAGTTGGATGATGAGTTAAATCGTCGGGCATGGAAGGATACCCTAACACGCTTCGCTTTACGCCCAGGGGCGCTGAGCGAGCGCAGCTATGAGGCCTTTGCTAAGTTTATGCAGGAGCAGAAGCTGATTAAGCAGGTGCCCACTGCTGTTGCAGACTATGCGATTGAGCCTTAAATTTGGCGTGATTTAAACTAGGCAAAGCGTCTAGAATAAATCGAGATAAGGTGTATGAGTATGAGGCTGATACACCTTTTTTGTGGGACAGCCAACCCTTCCCTTATCACTCAATGAATTCGCTTAACATCCTAGTAACTCTGGGTATCGCACAAGGTTTAACATGTTTATTCGTGAGAAGAAAAATAAATCAGGCTCCGTTAGTATTCAAATACTCAGCAAAGAAAATGGAAGGAAGCGACTGCTTAAAACCATCGGTTGCGCTAGCGACCGCTTAGAAATTGATGCCTTGAAAATAAAAGCGCAGGAGACGCTGGAGGAGCTGAGTGCTCAATCTTCATCAAGCCACAACGAAGAAGATCAGCAATTTATCAATACCATCGCCTCCCTGAGCAATCGAAATATCCAAACCATTGGTCCTGAGCTTATCTTTGGTCGTATCTATGATGACATCGGTTTTCATCAGATTAAGGATGAGCAATTTCGTCATCTGGTGATAGCTCGACTTGCCTTTCCCTTAAGCAAGCTAAAAACCATTGACTACCTTCGACGCTATCAAGGCAGCAAGTTAAGGATTGAGGTGCTATATCGCTACTTGGATGGTCTAGCAAATAAACACAAGCCACGCCTTGAGCAGATTGCTTTAGCGCATGCCTTGCGGATGCATGATGCTGTGCTTAATACGGTCTTTTACAAAATCACACGCTTACATTACGTGAGTGAGGATGAAGATGATTTAGCTCGTATCAGCTCTCTCAACATCACTAAAGCTCAACATCCAACCATTTATTTAGGTCTATTAGTGAGTGCCAATGGCTATCCCATTAGCTATGACATCCTGAAGGGTAGGAGCTTTGAAGGCACTTGTTTAACCACCTGGTTGGAGGCGCTAAGCAGCAAATTCAATATTGGCAAGCCCATCGTGATGGCAGCCAGTGGTCTGCTCTCGCAAGGGCAGATTAAGGCCTTAGAAGACAAAGGGTATGACTATCTAGTAGGCGCTAACTTAGCGAGCAAAACA
This sequence comes from Oligella sp. HMSC05A10, assembly GCF_001808335.1. NCBI lineage: Bacteria > Pseudomonadati > Pseudomonadota > Betaproteobacteria > Burkholderiales > Alcaligenaceae > Oligella > Oligella sp. HMSC05A10. The sequence goes on from NZ_KV792952.1 coordinate 48,790, forward strand.
AGCGAAAAAAATAACATGGCTAAGCTGAGCTGGGAGGATGGTGAGTCTAGAAGCTTTGACCTCCCCGCTCAACAACGCCTAGTTGTACACTATAGCGCAGAACGGGCGCAGCGGGATGCGGCAAATCGTCGCAAAGGACTCAAGCGACTGCAACAAGGTATTCTCACTGGCGCCTTAACAGAGAAAAATAGTAATCAGCGAGGCTATAACAAGTACCTCAAACCTCATGTCGATGGCTCCATTGAGATTGACTGGCAACGCTATGAAGCAGATGCTGCGTGGGAGGGTTTGCGAGCTTATCTCACGAACTCGAGCTTAAAGGATGAGGAATTACTAAGCCAGTATGGACAACTGCAGCAGATTCAAAAAGCCTTCCGTCTATCCAACACCGATCTTAGAGTCGCTCCTATCCACCATCGTTTGGAGAACAGAATCTGCGCTCATCTCGGCATTGCCTTTAGCGCCTACACAATCCATCAACGCTTAGACACAGCGTTGCGACAAGCAGGCTCAACCCTCTCGCTCGACAAGGCGGCAGAGTTAACCCAGACGATGTACCAGGTTGTGCTTGACTTAGCTGCTAGCAAACATAGTCAGACGATATTACTAGGTATGGATGCGCAACAACAAGCGTTACGGAATATCTGCGAGAAACACTTCAAGTGATCGCTCCTGCCGCCCACCAGGAGCGCAGGAGCTAAGCTTAATTTCAATGCCTTACCATTGATAGCCGGCGCCAATCGTACCGCCCGCCCCACCACGTGCGGAAGTGTTGGCACTGCCTTTTAGGACCCACTTACCGTTCGCACTGACCGTGGACACCCCAATCGCCATGCCGGACTCACCTCGCCATACACCACCGGCAATCGCTACCATACTCTTACCCGGCAAGTAGGCTTGAGGTAAACCAGCTGCCGCCATCGCAGCCGCAATACCGGCATTGGCACGGTTATTATTACGTTGAATATCGTCTCGATTTGCGTCAATCTGTTGCTGTAGCTTGTGATTGGCCGCTGACAATTGTTCAACGTTAACCGCATCCGTTCCAGCAACACCAGGGGCGACGTTTGTTATGCGGTTATTATTCATATTAATACCGTCTTTATTAATCACCGGGCCACCGTTATTAACGCTGATGCTATCGGCATTCACGGTGCTTGCGGTGAGACTATTCAGCGTCACGTCTTGCTTTAAGCTAATCTCGATTTTGCCCGAATTATCGGTTCCTGTTTGAGCTACCGAAATATTACTATCGCCAACAAAGGTGACTTTACCGTTAGAGCCAATCTTTGAGGTATTGCCATTTGCGTCGGTAACGCTCCAAGGTGCGCTTGTATTGTTCCCAGCGTTTCCAATCTTCGTGTCTAGCGCATTTAATGCGGCGTTAACGCTGTTATAAGTGTTACCGTCCACATTCAATTGGGTGATTAACTTGCCGCCTTCAAACTTGGATTCACCGCCCATGCCAGCAGCAACGCTTTTAGCAAATTCATCAATATTTGGACTTGAACCACCACTATCTACTGATGCCTTAAGTTGTTTGAGCTGAGCTACGTTCACCGCATCTGTATCATTCAGACCAGCTGCCACACCAGTGATCTGGCGGGTGATGTTATTGGCTACATCACCTACACTGACCGCTGCGGCGGTTGAAGTCCAGGCGATATTCGTAGCTTTGTCATTGCCTGCGTACGGAGTTTGAGTCGACTGGTCCCAACCGGTAATACTTTTGTCTGTATTAGCCACGGAAGCTATACCCAAGGCAACGCTACCTTCTATCTCAGCTTTGGCGCCAACTCCCACTGCGGTAGCTTTGTTGGCCACAACGCTATTGTTACCGATGGACACTGCTTCACTGATATTCTCGAGTGTGATGTTATTGCCCATTAGAATGCTGTCTGACACCGTCGTCAACTCCTGCTCATTACCCGTTACAAAGGAGTTTTGAACATCGTTCAGCTTATTCTTCACCCCAGCAACAAACACACGTTTAGTGTTCTTAACCTCATTTTCAAAACCTTGTACGGACGAAAGTTCGGTATTTGTCACACTACTGTGCATACCCGTCAGGAAAAGGTTTTTGCCATTGTCGACAGTATTGCCGGCACCGATAACTCCAACTTGGCCAAGTTGGGTTTTGCTATCACGCAGCTTATCCCCAATGCTAGAGGCCGCAGTAGGCTCAAACGCACCTACGTCTATCTGGCCGTTATAAGAATTCTCGACTTTGTTGCCGTAACCGCTGATGATTACACCATTGCTTTCCTGCACCTCATTGGCCGCACCAGACACAATGACCGCAATACTGTTGTACTTCTTGGTATTTGTGGTCTTATTCATGTTACCCACAGTATTATAGGAACCAGTTATCTGGGAAAAAGCGCCCTGGGCAGCCCAATCCCCCCTGCCGAAAAATCCCCCCGTCTTAGCGTGTTGATTAATCAACAGATCGTTGTTGCTACCAATCACAGTGGAATATAACGCATGCGTATTTGATTTTGCGCCGATCAGGGTCGAACCACGTCTGGAAGCACCTTTCTGGTTGCTATGGTTAGCAGGCTTGGTGGGTGTACCAATATTTATCGCTTCATGGCCGGCATACGATTCATTTCCGATGGCGATCGAACCTTCCACACCATCACCGACCTGTGCCTTGGTACCTATGGCGATGGCATTCTTATTGTTTCCCTTGTACCACATCGACGCAGTATTACCGATGGCAATATTACTTTCCCCGTTTGCTTTGGCTTCATAACCGATAGCAACCCCTCTTTTCCCGGCTTGCGTCGCAGATAGGCCTGTATTGCGCCCTGTACCAATTGCAACGCCCTCTGCTTCCGCTTTAGTGTTGTAACCTACCGCAATACTGCGAGGCGCACTAGCGATGGTGCTATGACCTACCGCTATGCTGTTGACGCCACCAGCATTAGTCGTTGTACCTCCTAGCGCAATGGCATTTTGGCCAAGATTGCTGGTCGCCCAGGTCTTTGCATTTTGAATCGCTTCAGCTATGTCGGCTGCCGTAATACCGTTAATCGTCGCAAAACCGCCATCACCATTAGGTATCTGACATGAATAACTTTTTCCTCCATCTGGAATCGTACAAGTAATGCCCGTCTTACTGCTGATGGACGCAGCGCCATCAACCATATAATCAGCGCTAGCCGTCATCGGCAAACCACTCATCACCACCAAGGCAACACTGGTCAATGTGCTTCGTGACGACGAACCTGGGCGTTTAGCTTTTGATTTTGCGACTTCCGAGACCGCCACATAGGGGGGGGGGGTACTCGCTTGCTCGCTCCACACAGTTTTATAAAGATAATTCATATACAACACCTTTTTAATTTAAGCTTTGTTGAGAGTGCTTATACTACATAACTTGAGAAAATACGTGCTCAGATTCAATCCTGGTTTAGTTCTCAAAAACTAACAGCCTCCGCCCCTTAAACCCTATTTCAGACGCTTAAAATCCAAGCTTCTTGTTGCTAAGCATGTATTCATAACTTAGTCGATACTATGCTGCTTAGTTAAAAATCAACGAAGCGGCATCGGTATATACGCATTGTACTATGATTTCAACCCCATCACGCTACCACTACAGCATCTCTTTACGCAATTGCTCTGGTGATTTCATCGACAGCAAGCCGGGGGCCACGTCAAACACGGTTTTAGCACCGTATTGACCCTGCTGATTCATACGATAAGCAGCCCGCGCATAAGCTACGAGTACACTGGAAGTAAAACCGGGGTTATCATCCAACTGCAAACCATACTCAATCACTTGATTATGCTCAGGGCACGTATTACCGCTACGGATCACAAAGCCACCATGCGGCATTCGCTGATGCTCACGTGCTAAGGTTTCCTCATCAATAAAGTGAACGGTGGTGTCATACTCATCAAAGTAGTTAGGCATGGTTTTAATCGTCTGCTCAACCACGGCGGCATCCGCCCCCGCTTGCAGCACCACATAGCACTCACGTGTGTGCTTATCGCGCGTGCTAAGCGTTGGGCGAGTACCTGTACGCACGGCACCCATGGCTTTGGCTGAAGGCAAGGTATACTGCACCCCCGCCTTTACCCCCTCAACGCGACGTATAGCATCCGAGTGACCTTGGCTTAAACCCTTGCCCCAGAAGGTGTAGGTCTCCCCATCAGGCAGCACCGCTTCAGCATATAAACGATTAAGTGAGAATAAACCAGGATCCCAGCCCACGCTGATGAGTGCCGTTTTTTTGGCAGGGGCCGCAGCAGCATCAACACTGGCATAAAACTCAGGAATTCTAGCGTGGGTATCAAAACTATCAACTGTATTAAATAATGCGGCCAAGGCCGGCGTCTGTTGCGGCAAATCGTCTTTAGAACCACCACATAGAATTAACACATCGATTTTATCTTGAAAGCTCTTTAGGTCATCCATGGCAAAGACCTTGGTCTGCTCATTGAGCGTCACCAACTGCTCTGGTGGCCGGCGGCTAAACACACCAACAAGACTCATATCAGGATTGTGCTGAATGGCGGTCTCTACACCACGACCAAGATTACCATAGCCGACGATACCGATTCGAATAAGTTGGGACACGATTTAACTCCAAATTGAGGTGAATAAACAAGTTGACTTCCTCCCCTCCCTAAAGGGATGGGATTC
>NZ_KV792953.1:0-70850 GCF_001808335.1 Oligella sp. HMSC05A10
TATGTATGAGTGACAACTATCTTGACAAATACCGGGCAATGGAAGAACTAACAGAGCATTCATTAGCCAACTAGCGAATGAAGCTGGCTATGAAATTGATTGGCGCTCAATGAGTAAAGAAAAATACATAGAAGCGTCTATCAACTCTTTTAACGCTGATAATGAGCTATTAGAAAACTTAATCGAAACGAATAGCAGTTATTTAAAGAAAGCTGAAAGCAATCACGCTATCCAATACAGATTGAGTAAAGATAACGACGATTTAGAAAGATAATATTGGATATTCAAGATTATTTACAGGCTCTTTGCCGAAACATGCACTTACAGGCTCAGAATAATTTACGCACCAAGTCCCACATACCAATACCTAGATGGGATCATAAAAAGAATTTCACAAACCCCATAATGCTTTGATAATGTGGGGCTTTCTGTTTTATAGCATTATTATGTGCTAGAAATTTTGCTCACCCAAGCCCCTCAAGATGCCCTGTCCACTTCAATTTAAGCTTTGGCGGCATAAGGCCTAGCTAATCTTCATCACGATTACCATGGCGCTGAACGCACATAAAGTAATAGTAATTGAATGGTCGGAGTCCTACTAGCTTAAACGACTGCAACAGCAGCTAGGCTGAAGACAAAGGGTATGGATACCGCCCATAATACTACTCCTAAGACATCACCTACTCTAGCCATATCAATTGATTTGAGCTTAGATAAAAATGAGCTCGGACGGCGCTTGTAAAGCGTCACATAGTTGTGACTATACTGGTGGGTAAAGCTTGGATGCATGGATAAAGCATCCTGCACAGCATCATGCCGTGAAGCTTGTAACTGTGTATCGTTTTTGTTTACACTATAAATACTACGAATCGGCGCGTTACTAGACATAACTGACTCCTAAACCTGATTGACTTATAGGATTGCTAACAGGCATTGCCAATGGGTCTATCTGTGGTGGTTTGCTCAGTCTAAACTTTGCACATAAACAACTGAGCAAACCTATCAGGACCCTAAACCTGATAATCGAACAAAACTACTGTATCGATATCTAGTACTGTACACTTATACAGTAATTTTAGCAAGCTTATTTTTATCCTGCGTGCGGCTTGCGGTATTATTGCAACAAGTCGTTTAGCTAATCGTTTTGATGTCCACAAGTTAGCGCCATAAATAGCCAACGGGGACACAAAGGTCCCCGTTGATAGATCAGCAGCTATGCTTTGAGTGATTAAGCATCAAAATCAATACCCTCAAAGCTTCTTACACATTGCTCACTGTCAAATACAGCATTTGCTAATGCATCCACACGTGGCAAAATTTGTGCAGCGTAAAATAAGGCTGTTGCTATTTTATTATTGCCATTATCCAGCTCAGCGGCAACGAGCGCTTGGCGGGCTAATTGCCAACCAGTATGCATATAACCTGCCAACATTAAATAAGATACGCTGGCTGTAAACACCTGCCTCATAGCACGTTCAGCACCCAAGCTCAAAATGCTATCAACCACCTTAGCATAGGATTCTGCGGCAGCTTGTAGCGCTTTGCCGATGAACTTCAAGTCTGCATGCTGGTGAGCTGCCAAACGCGAAGCCGTCTCCAATATCTCTGCCACAAAGTATTTAGCCACAACGCCCTCGTCACGCATGGTCTTACGACCAATGATGTCATTTGCCTGAATGGCGGTCGTACCTTCATAAATTGGCAGAATGCGCGCATCACGGTACAGCTGTGCCACACCGGTTTCCTCGATATAACCCATACCGCCATGGACTTGCAGAGCCAATGAGGTAGCCTCTTGCGCCATTTCTGTCGCAAAGCCTTTAACAATTGGCACTAAATATTCATAAATCGCTTGATAATGCGCTCGTTGCTCGCTATCTTCATGATGCTTAGCCAGGTCCGCACAGCTCGCCGCATACAGGGCGGTGGCGCGACTACCTTCGGTTAGGCTTTTAATGGTCATCAACATACGACGTACATCGGGATGCTGATTAATCGCGACGGTATCACGATGACCGCCTTCAACCGCATTCCCCTGCAAACGTTCTTGAGCATAAGCCCAAGCCATTTGTAAAGCCCGTTCAGAGATTGCAGTACCTTGTAAACCGATAGCAAAGCGAGCTTCGTTCATCATCACAAACATATGGCGTAGACCGTCATTCTCTTCGCCAATGAGGTAGCCAATTGCGCCCTCGCCTACTTCACCCTGGTTGTCACCGAAAACCATCACGGCGGTAGGGCTACCATGAATACCTAGTTTGTGCTCAAGTGAGGCACACACCACATCATTGCGTTTGCCTAAGCTACCATCTTCATTGACCAGGAACTTAGGAACCACAAATAAAGAAATCCCCTTAACCCCGGCGGGAGCGTCCGGCGTGCGCGCTAAGACAAGGTGAATAATATTTTCTGAGGCATTGTGCTCACCCCAAGTAATAAAGATTTTTTGACCACTGATGCGATAACTGCCATCGTCCTGGCGTACTGCTCTGCTTTTCAAAAGCGCTAGGTCAGAACCCGCTTGAGGTTCAGTTAAGTTCATCGTTCCCGTCCAACGCCCCTCCACCATCGGTGGAATATATAATTGCTTCTGCTCTTCGGTGCCGGCTTGGTTGATTGCCTCAATACAACCATCAGTCAAAATTGGGCATAAGGCAAACGCCATATTAGCCGCGTTTAGATTTTCAAATAAAACGGTAGAAATGAGCTTTGGAAAACCTTGACCACCGAACTCAGGCCCATGCGCCAACGATTGCCATCCACCCTCGGCGAATAAGGCTAAGGCCTCTTTAAAGCCTTTGGATAAGCTCACTTCACCCTGCTCACGGCTTGGAAGATCCTGATCACCGACCACATTTAATGGCGCAATTTCTTCCTCAACTAAACGTGAATTTTCTTCGATAATGGCATCAACCAAATCATCGCTAATCTCTTCGTAAGCCGACAAGGCTTGGATCTGCTCCAATAAACCCATCACTTTAAGATTAAAATTAATATCATCGACAGGTACTTTGTAACTCATACCCCCTCCATCTAGTTTATAAAAATCGTGTAGCTAATTAAATCCACCGAATACGCTGTGGATACGATTTATCAAGTTTTAAACATGTGCTTACAATGATTTTAAGCTGCTCTTGATTTAAAAATTCATTTGCACACAACTCGATCGCAAAAAAAGCATCTCTGCAAAAGACTATACGATTAGGAACGACTTGTCGACAATACTTTAGGATTAATCCCTCTTTATTGCAAAAAATCACGTCAATAGCAAAACGCATACCAAAGGTATGAATCGCTCGACACGACGGAAAAACATAATACTCCCCTGCCGGCAGACTAGTTTTAGTTAATAAGCCTTTTATTTTGGCCAAAGGACTTAAGCAGTAAGTGATTGTTTGCTGTCTGCCGCTAGCTACCATGCTGCCTCCATCAGTTTTAGTCCAATCGGAAAGGCAATCACTAAAAAGGTGCAAGGAAAAATACATGTCACCAAAGGAAAAAGCATTTTGACAGGCGCTTCCAAGGCAAGCTTTTCAGCACGCATAAAGCGTTCGCTACGTCGCTGTTCAGATTGTGCCCTTAGAATAGGTCCTAAACTAACCCCGAGCCTCTGACTTTGCGCAATGGATGAAACCAAATGAGTTAACTCCTCTAAATCAGTACGCTGCGCCAAGGCTTTTAAGGCATCGTTTCTTGAAAGTCCGGCCCTGATATCACTGAGCACATGGTTTATCTCCATTTTTAAAGGTCCTTTAGGTAATAAGTGATGGGTTTGGCTCAAGGCTCCGTGAAAATTTAAACCACCCTCAACCGAAAGCGTAATCATGTCTAAAAAGAAGGGAAACTGCTTAAGAATTTGCTTTTGCCGTAGCTTGCCTTGCTGCACTAAGTGATAACGTGGCAAATAAAAAAATAATAATGCATTACAAAAGGACAATATCACCGCGATTAGCTGAGAAAAGTCCAGGCTTACAGCAAGAAAATAAGCGACTACAGCACCAAACATTGCCGATCCGATTTGCATGCCCAACACATGCTCTGGCGCCAGTGAATCCAAGCGCCCCGCCCTGATAATCGCTTTTTCCACAGCCAGCCGATAACGCCATGACATAAAGGGCTTAGCTAAATTGGCGAATAAAGTAATCCATGGCCACACTGGTCCCCAAGCACGATGAATTTCCAGTTGCTGGGGCTTTTCAACATCCTCTTTAATACCAGGCATTGAGAGCCAATACACCATCAGCCCTAAGCAGAGCGCAGTAGCGGACAAGCTTAAATAAATGAATAAGGGCGACATAAACACTCCTACACATCAATGGCAACGATTTTGCTAATCATCCAAATGCCTAAAGCCTCTAGAAAGAAGATAATTGCTAACACAGCCCAGCCCATATAGCTTTGCCATAATTGACCCATGGCATCAGGATCCAAATGATGTAACACAAACATCAAGCCAATGGGTAATAAGCACATAATCACCGCCTGCATTTTACCTTGTGAGGTTAAGGCCTTAATTCTTGCCTGAATTTGTAAGCGCGAACGCAAGGTAGAGGCAATTCTTTCAATCGCCTCGGATAAATTACCACCCGTTTGAGCACTGATCCGTAGCGAGGAAACAAATAACTCACACGCTTCCGAAGGCATACGTAGTGCCAGGTGCTGTAAACATTGCTCAAAAGGCACCCCTAATCGCTGCTCTCTAAGCACCAGTGAAAGCTCTTGGGCCAAGGGTGAAGGCACATCCTCAGCCAGCGATTGAATAGCAGTTTGCACTCCAGAACCCGCTCTTAAGGCACCGGATAAGGCCATTAAAAAGTCAGGTAACTGTTTATCAAAAGTATGTAAACGTCGTTTCTTTAGCAAATACAACGATAGCTTAGGCATAAAAAAAACGAGCGATGCGAATAACAGGGACAGCCACCACAACTGAAACAGTAGCCATGACACAAAAAACACACTAACCGTTGCAGCTACCGAAAGACTCCAAAGCTGTACTGGGTCAAAGAAAATAAACGCATCACTTAGCTGCACCCGCATTTGTTCTTTGAGCTGATGCTCATAACGATTAGCTGCTTGATTAAAGCCCTTTAAGAGCAACCAACAAATTAGTGTAATGGAGATAGCAGCACAAAAGAGACTAAGCAAAACCATGGTGACTCCTCTATCAATGCAAACTATGCGCAGACTGCGTCGTTGACAAGGTCACTTGATTAAACTGCTCGATATCCAAGGCCAAGCCCTGCTCCTTTAGACGCTCAAATTGCTCCGGGATAATACCAAGCCCATAAAAACCACTGCTCGCCCCCTTTTGAAATTTAAATATCTCTTGAATTTTTATAATTCCGCTTTCTAAACCACACACCTCAACAATGGAAGACACCACGCGGCGACCATTACTTAATCGTGTTTGCTGTACAATAAAATCAATACTGGAGGCAATATGCTCACGGATCGCATTAAGCGGTATATCCATGCCAGCCATTAAGATCATGACTTCTAAGCGAGCAATGGCATCACGTGGTGAATTCGCATGTAAGGTGGTTAAAGAGCCTTCGTGGCCAGTATTCATGGCCCCAAGCATGTCAAAAGCCTCGCCACCACGGCATTCTCCCACCACAATACGATCCGGTCGCATCCGCAAGGCATTTTTCACTAAGTCACGTATACTTACTTGCCCTCTACCCTCAGTATTTGCTGGGCGTGATTCAAGGCTAATGAGATGACGATGATTCAGACGCAACTCCGCCGCATCCTCAATGGTCACAATACGCTCATCCTCAGGAATACAATTTGACAGCACATTTAATAAGGTGGTTTTACCCGAGCCGGTACCACCAGATATAATCATATTCATGCGATGCTTCACGCATAGATCCAAGAATTCACGCATATAGTTATCCAACGACTCCAAGGCCACTAGATCTGCCATGGCGGGACGTCTGAGGGGAAATTTACGGATGGTGATACTGGGCCCCTTGATGGCAATGGGTGGGATCACTGCATTGACTCGGGAACCATCTTTTAAGCGTGCATCCACCATCGGCGAACTTTCATCAATCCGTCGGCCAATGGGGGAGACAATGCGATCAATGATGGATATCACCGACTGATTACTGCTAAAACTCATGGGATGGGCTTCAAGCTTGCCATTGCGTTCGATGTAAATCTCATCAAAGCGATTTACCATAATCTCGGTAATGCTTGGATCCTGTAATAATGGCTCTAAAGGACCCAAGCCTACTGCCTCATCAATGACCATCTGCGATAGCTCTTGAGCATAACTTAATTCACTAAATTGTTTATCAGCTTGAATAATTTTGTTTAGCAATTTAGCCGCTTCCTCACGTAATAAAGCATCATCCATTGCCGTGATGTTATTACGCTTCAGATCGAGTGCTTCAAGCAAAAGCTTATGCAATTGATTTCGTTGCGCAATCAAGGTCCTAGCATCAGGCGCTTGCACAATACCGCTCGTCCGCTCGGAGGGTGGTACAGCCTGAGGCATAATAGTAGCGGAGTCTGCTTTAGACAAAGGCCTTGCCGTGGTTTGCACACGGTTTTTCTGAGGATCAGAGGCGTCGTTAACTGTGTGCCCCGGTTCCTGACCACTATCAATCGCTACAATGCGTATTAAGCAAGGACCGATGACGATTTGATCATTGAGCTTTAAGGGATGAAGATGATGAATACGCTGCGAGTTTAATAGCGTACCACCCAAGGAGCCCAGATCCTGCAGATAAAGCTCACCGTCCTTAGCTTCGATTTTGGCATGCTCTCTTGCCACGCGCCAACTTTTAAGCACTAATCCCTGACTATGCCTGCCGATATCAAGGGGTAAGTCAAACCACTTTTCTTCGCATCTACCATCTTCAAATTGTAAATTTAAGCATAGTCGATTCATGAGGCCTTTCCTTTTTTTAGTTTTTTAGAATTAAGCGGGCGAAGGATTAATTTGGACTTTTTAGGCACGGTGAATGCCGGTAGCTCGCGACTATAAAAATGATGCGCAGCAAAGGTTTTAGCCACATCAACACGACCGTTCTGCACTTTCGCTTGAGTAGATACTGGCATCTGTGCAGCTTTAGAACCCACCTCTTGGCGAATCGCTACATTAATTAAGGGTTGTTGTTCAAAGCTACTATCGACAATAGCCTGAGAACGCATAATCCGTCTTTGCATATCTTCATTATCTGAGGAGACAACGACCGGGCGCACAAAAATAGCTAATTCAGTTTCCTGGTTTTGAAACTTTTTAGAACGGAATAAAGCATTTAAGATTGGCACATCACCCATTCCCGGCACCTTATCCATGTTCTGCATTTGATCCCGAGAAATAAATCCGGACAGCACTAAGGTTTCACCCGAACGCACATTAAATTCCGTATTAGTACGACGAATTTTCAGCGCTGGTCCACCCTGCAAAGCCATAGAACCATCAATGGAGCTTACTTCCACATTAATACTCGAGCGTACAATACCGTTTTTCTCAATCCGTGGTGTGATTTGTAGGCTGACGCCGTAAGGCTTAAACACGGTTTGGGTATTACCGTTACCGTCTGCGATGGCATATGGCACCTCACCGCCAGCTAAAAACTCAGCGGTCGCACCGCTACGAGCCATTAACTGAGGCTGCGCTAGCATCACGGCCTTACCTTCATTCGTCATGGCCTTAAGACTAGAGCTCAGTAAAGCATTCACGCCGAAATAGCCAAGGGGGTGACTTTGGGCTAAAACAGCATCCAGCGCTTGTTCACCAGGTCGCGTTAATAAATTACGACCAACACTATCCCAAACCACACCGGCATTAAAACCTCCCACCGTATTGCTCTGCCAACTGACGCCCAGCTCTTGTAAAAAACTTCTTGGAATCTCGAGAATCTGCACATCCAATAACACCATTTGATCCCACCCTATCTGACTGGTCATATCAATTATTTGTGGGTAATGCTTAGCTAATAACTGCACACGTTCTCTATCGGCATCACTTAATTTTTCGCCCTCCACGATGACTTTTTCACCGAGTACAGTCGCTTTAACATTTTGAATGCGATTCAACATATTGCGAATCTCATGCTGTAAGCGATTCTGCACGGCCGAGCCTACCGTGATATGATAATTTTTGGAGTTACCATCCACATCCCATAACTGTAAGCTGGTATCTCCCGCTGCTCTGGCAAAGAGTACCACCTCCTTATCATCATCGGTTACGGCATTCAGCACATTTCCATCACCTACCGCTACCCGCGCTATATTTTCAGATGGCAAAACATGAATTTGCCCTACGGTTAAATTAATTTTCTGCTGCGCCATGGCAAGCGCAGGGAATAGCAGTAGCAAAATCTTCAGAACATAAAAACAAATAGTATTTAAGGACTTAAGCATATACCCCTCTTTTGCATGTGATTTAAACTGACTCATTAGACATCTCCTCTTTTTGTAAAGCATTTCAAGTGCTAGACCGTTAATCGCCTAATACCATTTCATGTTCCTCAGTTAGCGGGCCATTTAAGCTAAGCTCCTCACTAATTTGGGTCTTAGGTAATGAGTTAATCCAAGCGCTAACCAAATCCTCCTGAGCTGGTAAGTCAAAGACACCGCGATCGTCCTTGGTGCTCGTTTCAACCTCTGGATTAATGGCTAAATTAGGCAGTTTCTTATTATTTTGATCACCATAAATCACCTGTGGTTTACGCTTAATCGGTGGTGGCGGTGTCGCAATACCGAGCATATTGGCTAAATCACCTCTCACCCCTTTTTGAGCGGCTTTATCGTCCGCCGGATTACGTAATAAGGCCGTAATGGTGCCGGCTTGTCTGGCCGCTACCAACTTTGCCGCCTCCTCCGGTGCTGTATCCAGGGTTACCGTGGAATACCTTGAATTAACATCACCTGGCTCCACACCCGGACGACTTTGTTGACCCGTAGCCATTACCAATACACCCTGTAATAAGGGGGCGGTAATTTGCTTGCGTCGATATTCAAAGGAGACATAAAGATCAATTAAATCGCCAGGCACCAACATACCTGAGACCGAGTTGATGGTGTCCACTGGGATGGTGACGGCACGACGTCCTGGGCTGATTTTGTCAGAAAAAGGCTTGCTTTTAACATGCGCCGTATTTGCCCATAAAAGCTGATCACCACGCTTTAGCGAAGCTGTCACCACCTGCCCCTGAATATGAATAAATTCCTCGGGCAAAATACTGCCACCGGCAACCCATTCCTTAGGAATATCACGCACCGCTACATGGTGTGAATCAATTCTTGTGCCCTCTGGTAAATCATAGGCTGCCACGACACGTTGCACGGTCTCGACACGAGCTTGCGCTTCCAACATTTCCACCTTTTCATTAATGTACTTTTGTGCTGACCAAGCAGCTAACAAGCCGGCAAAAATGGCCAAAGAAATCACAACCGTCGCTTTTTTATTGATCTGTAATTTCATAACTATCCTTTGATAAGTCATCACTTAATACATACAGTGCGGTACCTTCGGCCTGCGCACTGTAATACAGACGAACTTGACGTTCTTGCTTAGACCACAGACTGAGCCCAAACTCTGTGCTGTTACTCCGCTCCCAACCAGCTAAGATTAAATTGTTCTCAAGCTGCTGCTGGAACGATGCAATATCCATCGCATCAAAATAAATCTGTTGCGAGCGCTGATTATCGCTTTGGATATTCATTAATAGCAACGACGATGATGGCAACCAAGCTAAGCGTTGAGGACTAAGCCCCTTAAACTCATTGACTAAGTGCGTATAGAGCGGTGCCGATGAGCTCGTATGAGATGCAAACGGAGTCGCCGGCATCACACTTAAGAGGCCCTGATAAGCGTCGAAATTGATGCGTTCAAGCTGCAACAAGAGCGAATACTTGCCCAACTCACCGCTTAAGATGATGACATTGCCAATGCTGTGATATTGCTGAAAAACACTTTGCATAGCTAAGCGCCTCAGCAAATTAGAAAAATCAGTCTCCGAACTCACTTGCCAGGCACTCAGTGCTTGAGAAAACACCTGCCCTTGAAAAACCTTTTCCCTAAGCTCCAGCGATAGGCGTTGACTTACTTCATGTGCCACCATGGTCGCCCCTTGCTCAATCTCTGAAGCCCTGCCAAGTGTGCTCGCCATCATCAATAGCAAGACCAACAGCGCTCTGCAATCATTTAAAGTCAGCCGCATCACTTACTCCCATCTGTTACATGCTCTAAATGATGGCCGGGTAATGCCCCTGCCCAAGGAGATAGCCAATCAAAAACTGGTGCAGGACGCTTCCATGCGGCATCAATAGGCGCAGCAATCTCCGCCACCTTACGACCACTTTCATAAGAAGCTTGGCTTGCTTCACCCCACGCCAAATCACTTTCTGCTGTTCGGCGATGCGCATTCATATCGGTGGCACTATGCGCCGCACCAGTCAATATGGCAGTATGCCGTTGAATATTAAGCAGTTGCTGATCAAAAAATGACAGTCCTGGACTCATCGCTACATGACTTCGATCGTCAACTTGGGTGTAGTGAGGGCGGGTAGTCACATGCACCGCTGCCACTCCCTTATCCTCAACCTGCCACTCTTGCCGCAGCCTTGTTGCATGGATTTCATCTGCACCCGGCTGCATTGCGGCGGCTAGTTTTTTTGAGCGATCCAATTGAACGTGAATCCTATCGTGCTGAATGATTTTGTTATGCGCACGATCGCGCCACTGATGTTCTTTTGATAAAAAGAAACGATGCTTTAAATCGGCTTCATCAATACCCTCTTCATGCCGCGTTAATTGAAATGCGGCATAGCGGCTAGCATTCATCTGTTGTAGTGCAATATCACTAATACGCCCAAACCATGGGATGGCGCTAAAAAAGACTATCAGCACTAACAACAAAACCAAGCTTTCCACAATGGATTGACCACTTTGCGCTGCTAAACTTGGATGGCGGCATGATGTCAATAAATAACTAGCCATAGCTACTCCTTAAAATTTGCTAATTTGCTAGCACTGTCAGCCGCTTCTGAGGAGGATTCAGCGGTCTCAGTTAAACGTGCTAACCAATAGGGATGCCATAGATTGGCTTTTTCATGCTTAGCGTCAGTACGTGCTTTAAAACGCTCAAAAAAACTCTCAGCCTGGGCACTCACCGTCATCAATTGACCGTCCACTTCAGGCCCACTTAAATGCAATTGAAAGCTTAATTTATCCTTAGCCTCAGGATTGATATCCACATAAGGCACTAAACCGCCACCACCCCATTGCACGCGCTGCTTGATAGCGCGGGAGTTAGCCAAAGGATTTTGTACGCCGCCTAATAAATCCCACTGTGTCGCCTCTTTGACCCAGCGCCAAAAGTCTTGATTCGCAAAATCATCCGGCGGATTTTCGCTATACTCCATACCCTCTGGGATAGTATTCAATGCCCCCGAAACCCAACCCCAAGCCATCGGATATTCACGGTAATAGCAGCCAATCCAACGGTTAGAGCGTAAAGCATGGAAAGATTGCGTATCGGTAGCTTGCCAATTACCATGCTGATTCAAAATGGTAGTGCCTTGGCGTCTTAATTCATGGCGTAAATGCGGACAACGTTTACTCACAGGCCAGTTATTTCTTGTTAATTCCTGACGCGGATCTAAAAATTTATATACTTTTGCAACCTGATTGATCAAGGAGCGATAATTACCGCTTGGCTTATAAACCGTAGTGAAATGCTGATTATCTTGCTCCGTCAGCTGCCAACGTACTTGCTTTGACATATCAACAGTAGCTGAACTGAGAGCAGCGTCTGTGATAGCCACTTGATAGGCCGGATAATTGGCTTCAATTACTGCTTGTATCGCCGCATCACGCGTCGTTGTTTGATGCTTTCGAATTGCGTAAGCGACTTCCAATAGCACCTGATTCACAATCTCATCGTGTTTGGCGTAGCGCTGCTCTAACTCATTATGACGTTCTGCAAAAGAAATAATTGAACTTGCTCGACGTGAGGCCGCATAAGCATTTTGATGAGAAATACCAAACATCATACCAATCAGATAAGAAGGTGGATTAGCAATGAGGTATTGACGATTTTCAGTGGCCGCAAACTTGGCCCAAGAGCCTAAGGTCACTAAATGCGCCATCGCGATTTGATGACCAACTTGAGCCAAATTGATATAGCCCTGCATATTTAAAGCACGCGCTTGGATTAAGGCACCAGAATAAGCCGCCGCTTCTACGGTATGAATTTGTTTAGCCTTAGCATTCACTAGTCGACTTTGTTGAAATAAGCTCATCAAAAGCACGACCAATACCAGTAACATGGCTAAACCGAGTATCAATGCCTGTCCGCTTTGCTGGTTCAATGCCTGTTGTGTTCTAAACATGCGCATATAGCTAAGCGGACAAGACAAAGCGAGCGCCTTAAAGCCTTTCATCGTCAACACCCTCTTAACAATGACTAGCCACCGGCGGCGTCTGCGTTGCCAGTAAAGGATTTTAAAGATTTTGAGGCCGTCTGCTGCTCGGCCGACTGGGCTGCTGACTGTGCCATCTGTGATTGCGCAGTACCGTCCTCACCAGCCAGTTCTTTGGCCATGGCAGCAGTTTGCGAACGAACCACTTGACCAAACAGCTGATAAGTAGCAATGGCAGCCACCGCCACTAAGGCCACAATGATAATGTATTCGGTCATGGCTTGACCACTTTGTCGCCACAAGCTGCGACCCCGAGCTGCCACTGTTGCTTTGCCTTGCGCAGGCAATGCAGCGGCACCGCCTGTCATGGGATGATGCTTGGATATTGTCATTTTCTACTCCTGAAATGTGTGTTGGTATTTCAGTTTCCTACAGAGCAGATCAAACAACAATCAACAGAACTAACTATGGATATCCATACGCAATGTGCTTGACAGGCAGTGGCCGAGCTCCTTAAAGCTGCCAATGAATAGGCGCCACACCGTGCTTAATTAAATAGTTATTCGCCTTTGAAAAATGCCCACAGCCGAAAAATCCCCGATAAGCAGACAAAGGTGAAGGATGTGGGGCAGTCAGTACCAAATGCTTTTGCTTATCGATAAAGCGACCTTTTTTCTGGGCATGCGAGCCCCATAATAAAAAGACTAAAGCAGTTTTTTGCTTATTTAAGGTGGCAATCACTTCATCCGTAAAGCGCTCCCAGCCAATCTCGGCATGCGAATGCGCAGCCGCATGACGCACGGTTAAGACCGTATTAAGTAAAAATACCCCCTGCTTGGCCCAACTGCGTAAGTCCCCGTGTCTCGGCGTGGTAAAGCCTGCAATATCATTTGCTAACTCTTTATAAATATTTTTTAACGATGGTGGTATGGCTATGCCTGGATTTACTGAAAATGCCAATCCATGGGCTTGTTGCGGACCATGATAGGGATCTTGACCTAAAATCACCACCTTAACTTGTTCCAAAGGAGTTAATTTAAAGGCATTAAATATCTCTGCAGACGGTGGATAAATCACCTGCCCTGCGGCACGTTCCTGCTCAAGGTATAAACATAAATTTTTAAAATAAGATTGCGACTGCTCATGTTCAATTAACTCTTGCCAACTTTGCACCTAAAACTCCGATAAACGATCTAAATTATGTACAATTTGTAATATATTAATTGAATTATTGAATTATCAAAGTAGCATCCATGAAAAATTTCCCAGGCAATGTCTTTATGGTTGTGGCACCCAGTGGTGCTGGTAAATCCAGCTTGATCAGTGCACTCTTAAAGGAAGACAGCAATATCGGCTTATCTATCTCCTGCACTACCCGTGCGCCGCGTCCCGGCGAACAGGATAATGTGCATTATAAATTTCTCTCGGTCGAGGAATTTGAAACGCTAAGAGATAGTAATGAACTGCTGGAATGGGCCAAAGTGCACGACAACTACTATGGCACTCCTAAAGCCTATGTCCAGGAGCGTATCGACAAGGGACAAGATATTTTATTGGAAATTGACTGGCAAGGTGCTGCTCAAGTACGTGAGCAATTTCCACAAGTGATTGATATTTTTATCCTGCCACCGTCGATTGAAATTTTAAATGAACGCTTAAATAAGCGTGGCCAAGATAGTCAGGCAGTGATCGAGCGTCGTGTCCTTGCAGCGAGCAAAGAAATAGCGCAAGCTGATAAATGTGAATATGTTATTATTAATGATGACTTTAGTGTGGCGCTACAGCAATTGCAACAAATTGTTGCGGTTGCTCGTCTGCGTTTTGCCAGTCAAGCAAAAAAGCATAGTGAGCTCTTCCAAAGTTATGGAATTTTAGCTCAATAAATAGCCTTCACCAGCTTTTTTATCAGTATATTGAAGCCATCTTTAATGAATGGCTTCAGTTTTTAACCCATTTTCATGAGAATTATTAACATATGGCTCGTATCACCGTTGAAGATAGTTTAGAAAAAATTAATAACCGCTTTGATTTAACCCTAGTAGCAACCTACCGTGCCCGTGAAATTGCACAAGGTCATGAACCGCGTGTCGATGTCAACCGTGACAAACCTACCGTGATTGCTTTGCGCGAAATTGCAGCAGGTAAAACTGGTTTAGAAATGCTTCGCAAAGTGCCGCTTTAATGCTTTATACTGAAAGTAGTGGCATTTGTACTGTGCGTAATGAATTGGAATAATACAAGCTTATGAGTAAAAAAGGCGCAAGCGATTTCTTAAGTCGTTTTAGACGTGGTTCAGCATCACGCGAGGACAAGGCTGTGCCTAAAGCAAAAAACCTTCAAGTTGTGGTACAAAACTACTTATTATTAAATAGCTACGCTAAAGCTAAGTCACAGGACAAGGATCCCGCAAAGGCTGGGATTCTTGATAATCTTTTACAAAAAATCAGTCTTTATCTCTCTGATGAAGATATCGATACCGTTGTCCGTGCTTATCATTTTGCAGATAAAGCACATCTAGGGCAAATGCGTGATAGCGGTCTACCCTATATTACGCACCCGGTAGCCGTGTGTGAGATCTGCGCTGAGTGGAAGCTAGATATTAATGCTTTGGTGGCAGCATTATTGCACGACACCATTGAAGATCAAGACGTCACCAAACAGGAAATTGCTGAAGCCTTTAATAGCGACGTTGCTGAACTCGTTGACGGCCTCACCAAATTAGATAAAATCCGCTTTACATCAAAGGCCGAACAACAGGCTGAGAGTTTTAGAAAAATGCTCCTGGCCATGGCTAAGGATGTACGTGTGATTTTGGTCAAGCTAGCGGATAGATTGCACAATATGCGCACTCTAGGCGGCGTGACACCTGAAAAGGGGCGCCGTGTGGCACGTGAAACCCTAGAAATTTATGCCCCTATTGCTGACCGACTTGGTCTCAATACCTTAGTACGTGAATTCCACAATCTTTGTCTGGCTGCGGCCCACCCTTTCCGCTATCAAGTGCTTGAAAAAGCGATGATGGCAGCCAAGGGTAATCGCCGTGAGGTGTTAACTAAAATCCTCGATACCGTGGTCTCTAGCTTAACAGCCCAAGGCATTGAGGCAGAGGTCAATGGTCGTGAAAAGTCACTCTACAGCGTGCATCGAAAAATGGTCGAGCAAAAGAAAAGTTTTGCGGAAGTCCTGGATTTGCATGGTTTTAGAGTGATTGTTAATACTCTGCCGGAGTGTTATTTAGCGCTCGGTGTATTACACCAGCTCTATCGACCGGTGCCGGGAAAGTTTAAAGACTATATTGCGATCCCTAAAATTAACGGCTATCAGTCATTGCATACGACCCTAATCGGTCCACATGGTAATGCCGTTGAATTTCAAATCCGTACCCGTGATATGCATAATATGGCTGAAAAAGGCTTGGTGTCGCATTGGATCTATAAATCCAAGGGAGCCAATCTTAACGATATTCAGCAGCAAACGCATCAATGGTTACAGTCGCTACTCGATATCCAACAACAAACGCATGACTCAGCGGAGTTCTTGGATTATGTTAAGGTAGATCTTTTCCCCGATGCGGTATTTGTGCTCACACCACGCGGTAAGATTATTTCATTACCGCGCGGTGCGACACCAGTTGACTTTGCTTATGCTATTCACACCGATGTGGGTAATCACGTTGTTTCGGCCGAGATTGATGGTGAAGCAGTTGCCATCAATACACCATTGCACAGCGGCCAAACGGTAAATATCATCACGGCTGAGGACGCCACCCCTAAAACCTCATGGATGGAGTTTGTACGTACTGGACGAGCACGCGCAGAAATCCGTAATTTTTTACGTAAATCAAATTCTAATGACTCCATGCGCTTCGGCGAAAAGCTGTTACATCGAGCGATGGCTGAATTAGGCATTCGCATCCCTGAAGATGAAGACCCGATTTGGTATCGCTTGGCAATTAATGCCGGTGCCAAGAGCATTGATGAAGTATTTCTAGATATTGGTCTGGGCACACGCCTAGCACAGGTGGTAGCACGGCGTTTCTTGATCGACAATCCACTGTTGGCAACCACGGCCGCCGTGCTAGATGAAATGTCAACCGCCTATCGTTCCACCATTTTAATCCAAGGCAAAGAAGGACAAGCTGTTCAATTAGCGCCTTGTTGTATGCCGATCCCCGGCGATCAGATCATGGCTGTATTACGACCTGGTTACGGTATTGTCGTACATACCAATGACTGTCCTACCGCTTTACGATCCAAAGAAAAAGAACCTGAGCGTTGGGTTAAGGTAGCCTGGGATGAGGATCCCTCTAAGCATTTATCGACGCGCTTAGAAATCACTTTGGACAATGAAAAAGGTGCCTTAGGAGCATTAATGATTAAAATTGCCGAGGCGGATTCAAATATTATTAATATCACCACCAAGGACGGTGGTATGAATATTTCTAAGGTTCATGCCACCATTCAAGTCGAGGATCGCGACCACTTAGCCAAAGTGATTCGTAAGCTACGTACCATTCGCGCAGTCCATCGAATCACTCGCATTAAAAACTAATATTGGCCTACAGGCAGTCACTAAAAAGGGGTTGTAACACAAAACGTCACAACCCCTTATTATTAGCTATGCACTGGCATCAGCATCATTCCATGCCCACATCGTTGATGACACGCTCACTTTCGTCAAAAACTTTGACCTTCATATTATTTCTAAGCGTATATAGCATCTGTCTTTGCAGCTCCGTTTGTTGACCAATCAACAATAACTGTTCAATCTGTGCTTTCAAGCCATCGTCAGCTGCTTGGCTTTCTTGTACCGACTCAATTCTAGCCACCACATAGCCCTGAGGGATCCAGAAGGTGGTATAAGACGGTAAATTATCTACCAGCGCCGACATAATCGCATCTAATAAACTTTGTGGTAAATTACCCATTAAGCGGCTAACCGTGATGGGCTCATCAAAATCTGTTAATGAGGTGCTTTGTCCAGAGCTTAGCTTAGCCATTGCTTCCTCTGCAGAGGCCTTTGCTTGAGCCAGACTTTTCTCCGTTTTAACCGCCGTCACCACCTCATTTTTAACCTTATCAAATTCGGGTACATAAGCTGGCGTGTGCTCACTTACTTTAAGCACCACCAATTCGGTGGGTGATAATTCCACTACCCCGGAGGTTGCGCCTTCCTCTAATAAGGCATGACTAAATAAGGTCTCACGCAGTTGCGGGTACTTAGTAAAAATAGCTGTGTCCTCAGTTTGCTCAGCACCAGCCACCATGCCTGCTTGGCCTACCCCTTTTACCGTATGAATGGGCAATTCTAAACGTGTAGAAATATCTTCTAAACTTTGATGCGCATCATTGGCCAATAATACTAACTCACTCGATAACTCAGCAAAGCGGTCGGAAGCCACTTGTAAGCGGACTTCATGAATTAAGTCATCGCGTACATCAGCAAAGGGTTTTGTCACTGCGGCTTCAATGCTATCAAGCTGAATAATATGCAAGGCGTTATCAATACGCAACGGACCATAAATACCGGTTTCTGCGGGGCTAAACGCCAGCTCATCTAACTCCGGAATATCTCCCTTGGCGAGCATACCCAAACGACCGCCCGATTGCTTCGAACCAGCATCATCAGAGTATTGCTTCGCTAACTCAGCAAATTTTGCTGGCTCAGCATCTAATTGTTGCTTGAGCTCAGTTGCTTTTTGCTCAACCTCAGCCACTTGTTCAGGCGTTGCTGCGGTAGGTAGATTTAACTGAATATGATTAATGGAACGACGCTCCGGTGATACGTAGCGCGCTTTATTAGACTCATAATACTGCTCTAATTCGGTATCCGTCGGTTGAGGTACCGCCTTGACCGCCGCCGCTTCATTCAGAATAATATACTGTGCATCCACTGAGGCAGGAACTTTGAGCGACTCTTTATTGTGCTCATACCAGCTTTTTGCTTCAGCTTCTGTCGGCTCATTTTCTGCAAAATATGTTGAGGCCTCAAACAGTCTTAAACGTACCGAGCGCTCTTGTAATAAAGAAGCGAGTACTGCCTTTTCCACCGCTACGGGCACCGATAATGCAGCAGTAACAGGCTCAGTCACCTGCTCCAAGGCCAAACTATAACGCACGCTATTTTGGTACATATTGGCATCAATACCGAGGCGTTGTAAAAAATCACTGTATTTTTGTACACTAAAACGACCCTCATCATGGAACTGAGGATCTGCAGCAATGGCTTGGCGCACCATATCGTCAGTCGCTGAGTAATGCTTAGCCAGCACTTGCTCATGCAGCACACGTGCATTAATCATTTGATCTAAAAAGGCGCGACGATTTTGCGGAACATCTACCTGACTGATATCGAACTGATTGCCACCTTGGATTCTAAGCTGATTTAGACGATCGCGCCATTCCATATTAAATAGCTCGCGGCTAATTTTTTGCTCTTTTACTTGGGCAAGTGTTGCATCATTACTTAGCATGCCTTGATAGTTTGCTACGCCTAAAAACACAAAAGACGGCACCACAAGAATAATGATGAACACCAACATCCACTTCTGATGTTTACGAATAAAATCTAACATTCAATCTATATCCATGAATTGAGTAAATAATTAACCCATCATTTTAAGATGAAAAGCGGATTAATAAAGAAGAATGGCGGCTCGTCATTAAAATAATGCGCTTTTAGTCTCCTTGCATCGCTTGGCTCGTCGTAGTGATAAGTTGGTGCAAGTTATCAAGACCACCTCGCATCAAATACCACCTAGCCGGGTCAAGATAAAGTACCCGCTTATGCACTACCGCATCCATATTGCCTAACACAGGATGCGCTTGAATGATGGCATCCGCTTGCAGCTTTCCTGTACGCATTTGTTGGCGATCCATCACAAGCAACCAATCAGGATTTGCCTCGGCGATGGCTTGTAGTTGTTGCTGATGACGTCGGTAAGCATTTTCAGCTGCCCCTTGCTTACGCTTCTTTGGTGAATGAGCTTGGTGAGCTTTGGCTTGAGCAGCTGGCTCAGGCTTAGCAGTCGGCACGACGCTAAGTCCTAGTACCTCAAAGGCATAAGCCATCACATCGCCGGCTCCTTGACTGATGATTTTTCTATCATTAAAGACCATTAATAAGGCTGCAGTCCGCCCCTGATTGAGTTGATGTAGCTTAGTTAAATCCTCCTCAATTGCTGCCAACTTAGGCTCTACCTCCGCTTCTTTTGAAAAAGCTTTCGCTAGATGTAAATGATGCGATTTAAAATCACTTAAAAACTGCCCCGGCGCCGTTGACAAATAGGCAGCCGGTGCGACTTGATTCAGCTTGCTTAACTTATCCTGAGTGCGGCGACTGGCAAAAATCAAATCAGGCTTAAGACTATTCAAAGCATCATAATCAGGCTCAAACAAGGTACCAACGCTAGGCATTTCCCCATATTTTTGAAATGGCTCACGCTGACGCACATCGGGCATACCAACCACTGGTATTTGCAGATAATGTAAACTGTCAAGTATCGCCAAATCATAACTAACGATGGTTTGAGGGGGTGTAGCCAACTTTACGATACCCTCACTGTGCTTTAATTCAAACGCCGATAAGCGAGTGGGTAGACTAAACAAAAAAGACACTAACAGTACTTTTGCTAACTTAGTCATTGACACTCCTCAATTTAACTTAAGTATGATGAAATAATACAATATTGAGAATCATTATCAACTATCTATCATCAAGAATCAATGTACACGGAGCAAAACCTTAGTGTTCTGGGTAGGTAACCTCAAGGATTTCCAGTTCTTGCATGCCATTAGGGGTTTTAACAAACACCACATCCCCCTCTTTTGCTTTCATTAAGGCACGTGCAACCGGTGATATCCAACTGATTTTTCCGGCTAATGGCTCTGCTTCATCTATCCCGACAATGGTCACCTTGAAAGCCTCATCGTCTTGGTTGATATAGTCGACCGTGGCACCAAAAAACACTTGATCACGATTTGTTTGTAGATGCGTATCCACAACCTCAATGCTTTCAATGCGTTTAGTTAAAAAACGGATGCGTCGATCGATTTCACGCAAGCGCTTTTTACCATAGATATAGTCACCATTTTCCGAACGGTCGCCATTTGAGGCGGCCCAAGAAACGGTATTGACCACAGCGGGACGCTCGTTATTGAGCAAATCCGCTAATTCCTCACGCATTTTATTGTAGCCCTCACGCGTGATATAGTTTTTAACGCCCTGCGGAATTGATGCATCCGCAGTCATTAAGTCATCATCAAGCTCGCTATCTTCTTTTACAAACGCCTTACTCATTATTCAATCCAAATTAATACTGGCGGTACCCAAGATGATGCCAAATGGGTGTTAAGCCACTTGGTAAGGGCGGTAAATGACCTAAATCTAAACGCCCCTCCTTAGGCCCATGGAAATCCGATCCGGCAGAAGCAAAAAAGCCGTATTGTCTGCAAACATCAGCGTATTGATAATACTGATCCGGTGTGTGTGAACCGGTGACAACCTCAACACCCTCTCCGCCCAAGGCCTTAAAAGTACGCCATAACTCCACAAACTGACTGCGACTATACTTATAACGTCCCGGGTGCGCAATCACCGCAACCCCACCAGCCGCCTTCACCCAAGACACGGCTTCGGGTAATGAGGCCCAGGCTGTTCGTACATTGGCTGGCCCATCATCACTCAGATAACGATCAAACACCTCCTGCATGCTTTTACAATGCCCTGCCTGTACTAAATAACGGGCAAAATGAGAACGGCTGATTAAGTCTGGGTTGTCAGCCAAGGCTAAAGCACCTTGGTAGGTGTTTGGAATACCTAAGGCATCGAATTTTTCAGCAATTTTAAATGAGCGACTGTTACGATCCTCACGAATCGCCGCTAAACCCTCATTTAGGGTCTGATTTTCAGGATCAAAGGCTAAGCCCACCATATGTAAGGTACGATCCTGCCACGTCACTGAAATCTCGATCCCCGTGACATAATCCATGCCTAAGGCCTGGGCCGCTTGTTGTGCTTCTGCTTGACCTGCTACTTCATCATGATCAGTGAGACTCCACAAACGTACCCCATTATGGTAGGCACGCTCAGCTACTGCGGCAGGTGCTAAAACACCATCTGAAATGGTAGAGTGGCAATGCAAATCCACTGGCATAAAATGATTATTGTTCAATGAGCTATCCTATAAATTTTAGCGTTGATCTAACAACTTAAGCTTGTTCTATTATAGTCCTTTAATGCCAATAACGCTTTCGTTGCTCTTTTTCTGCTTGATGCAATAGACCCAAGGCACGTGACTGCACCCGGATGGCGCCGCTATCAATGGTGCTGTAAAAAAGACTGCCTGCTTGCTGCCATTGACGGACCACTTGCGGATCAGGGTGATGATAGCGGTTATAATGCCCTGCTTGAGCAATCGCTATCGTCGCTTGGCTATGCTCTACAAAAGCCTTAGAGGAAGAGGTTTTTGAACCATGATGAGCAACCACCATCACATCCACCGGTGGCAAACGCTGTGCCACCAGCAGTTTATTTTCCACACCTTTATCAATATCGCCAGTAAGCAACAACTTATGGTAGCGCCCCTCAACTAATAACACACAGCTCTCTGCATTGGCACTTTTTGCGCTAAGCGGTAAGGTATCCAGGGGCTCAGGCCAAATAAAGCTAAAACGCACCCCATCGTGCTCGAACTGCTGCCCAGCATAACAAGCCTCTGCCTTAAGTGCGGAATTTAATGGACTATAGTCCTTAGCAAATACCTGTTCCTCCTGATTAAGCCACTGATCCACTCGAAAAGAGGCAAACACATGCCCGACTGACACTTGACTAATCAATTCAGAAAAACCACCCACATGATCCAGGTCACTATGCGAGACCACAACATAATCCAGATGTTTAACACCCAAAGCTCTTAAGACCGGTATCGTAATACGATTAGAAGCCTCATGTTCATAGGAGGTACGAGGTCCTAAATCAAATAACCAATGCTTATTTTCGGTACTGATTAAAACTGCACTACCCTGACCGATATCCAACACATGGGCTTGCCATTCCCCTGCCTTTAAAAGCTCCTTAGTACTACCGCTGCCACTAACAATCGGCACAAAAGACAACATCGCAAGCACAGTCCATTTAGATAAACCTACCTTAAGTAACAGCAAGAACGCCATCGAGGCAAACACCACAGCTGCTTTTGAAAGCATTGACACATCTAATAAGGCATAAGGCCAGGCCGCCAGTTTGGCACTGAGTGTCAGCGTTAAGTACAATAAAAAATGCACGGCATCAGCAAGCGCTTGGTTAATAAAGGCTAAGGCATCAAATTGTGAGGTAAAGGCTAGCAGTAAACTTGCGGGCGTGATTACAGTACCGATGATAAAAATAGCGTAGGCATTGGCTATCGGTGAAATCAATGAAATTTGATTAAACAGCAAAGCTAATAAGGGAGCTAAGCCGACAAACACCGCAAGCTGCGCCCGCAGCCATGAGCGTATAGCGAACTGTAATCGTTGCTTGAGATTCTGCCCTTTAGCCACTTCTTTGAGAAGAGTAACTAGCAGCAACATAGCCGCAAAGGAAAGCCAAAAGCCAATACTCATCAATGCCCACGGATCAAGTACTAATATGAATAAGGCCGCGAGACTAAGCACCATTTGAATAGACCATTGCAAAGCAAATAGCCAATTTACAAAAAAAATCAACAGCATAAAAAAGCTGCGCTGTGCTGGCACACCCCAGCCCGCTACTTGACAGTATAAAAAAGCAACAAAGAGAGCAACGATAGCCGCTAAACGCTGTGCTGCCACACGCTCAGCCAACAGTTTTGTAGCCAAGGAGCAACGGCGTAACAACATTAGGCTGAGCAAAGCGGCTAAAGAACTAAGCATCGTAATATGGGTGCCGCTGATTGAAACCAAATGGGTTAATCCAGCCCGATTAAATAGGCGCCAATCCTCTTGCGAAATCGCTGCTTGATCACCCATCACCAAAGCGATCATAACGGCACCATAGCGCTTATCGACTAAGTAACGATTCATTGTCTTACGTAACTCATGGCGCCAGCGCGCTACTTCTATAGACCAACGCCAATCCCCTTGCTCAGCCAGACGTTTGCCTTGCCCCTTAATCGTACCAATCGCACGCTGATTATTCGCAAAGCGATAACTCAGCATATCCCCTTGCCCTGGATTAAAGGCCGCATAAGGTTTTCTTAATAACACCGAAAATTCCCAGATCTCACCCGGTTTAATTTCAGGCATGGGCTCTTGCAGTGGTGGTCTTTGCTGATAAGGTCCACTAAAAGCGCCAAAGGACCAACGCAAATACACCTGCTTAGGAATCCCGCTTGCTGGCCTAGAGCTCAGAACGCGCGCCGCAAACTGTAAATAGCTATCACCGTAGTTCACTAGATCACTGACTTCTACTACCAATTTAGATACTTGATTATCATGCTGGGGCGCCAGTGCATCAGCTAGTCTAGTTTCTGCACGCCACGTGGCATAAGTAAAACTCATTAAAAACAGCAACAAACAGCTCATAAGCAACACTAAGGGCTGCCGTAATTCAGCACGCCAAGTACTAAAAAAAGTAATATACAAGCCACTCACTAAACAAAGGCCAAAGGCCCACAATAAGTTAGTAAGTGCCACCAAACTTGGTAATTGCTGCACTACCACAAAACCACTAAGCGCCGACAAGATCATTAAAAACCAAATTACCATCTTTCCAAACCCTGTCATCCATAGGCTTAGGCTACTGCAACAGCAATTACATAGTTCACCAGCGGCTAAATTTGTCCATTCAAAGCGGCTTTTTTAAAGAGAAATGGTGTGCTGCAGTGTAAAATATAAGGGTATTAACTTAATCTTTTTAACTATGTTTCCCCAACGATTAATTAACGGTTATAACGACTTCCTTAACGGGCGCATGGAAAAGGAGCGCCATCTCTATAAGCAACTCGGTGAGCAGGGACAGGTCCCTGAAATTATGGTCATCAGCTGTGGTGACTCACGCGTAGCACCGGAGATTATTTTCGGCGCTGGACCGGGTGAACTCTTTGTCATTCGTAATATTGCTAATTTAGTGCCCTCAGTCGAGAGCGGTCACTCTAATGCCGACACCCAACATGGCACCTCTGCGGCGGTCGAATACGCAACCAATGCACTGCGTGTACGTCATATTGTGGTCTTAGGTCACGCTAACTGTGGCGGTGTGCGCGCCTATGCGAATAAAATCGCCCCGCTTTCAAAAAGTGATTTTATCGGCAAATGGATGTCGCAAATCAAAGGTGTGGTGGATAAAATCGGTCCACGCCCCGAAGCTGAAGAGGATGAGGTCTCTTGGATTCGTCAAATTGAATTAGGTGTGGTTGAGCATAGTCTTAATAATCTAATGACCTTCCCAACGGTTAAGGAACGTGTAGAAAGCGGTGATTTATTTCTACACGGGGCCTACTTTGGTATCGCCTCCGGTATTTTGTACTATAGAAACCCAAAAAGCGGTGAATTTCTCCCCTGTTTATCCTTTGACGAAGCTTAAATTTCGAACTTTTTTTGTTGCGTTGCAACATTATTTTCATAATAACTTGTTATTATTTAGATAAGTATTAACACGTTATTAATTAACCTTTTTAGGAGAAGTGTTTTGACTAGTGAAACAAAAAGAACAGCTTTGGTTACCGGCGGTATTGGCGGTTTAGGTACTGCTATCGCTCGTTCACTTGCCGATCGCGGTCATCAAGTACTAGTTGCCTACTATGTATCCGACAATCCCACTGAGTGGCTCGCCAAGCAAAAAGAAGACGGCTATGATTTTAAAGCTTATGCTGTTGACGTTGCCGATTTTGAATCTTGTCAGCAAATGGTTGAAAAAATTCATGCGGATGGTTTCAAAATTGATATTTTGGTTAATAACGCCGGTATCACCAAGGATCGTTCATTCCGCAAAATGTCTTATGAAGACTGGGAAGCCGTATTACGTACTAACTTAGATTCAGTATTTAATGTCACTAAGCAAGTCATTGATGATATGCTTGAATCCAAGTGGGGTCGTATTGTGACCATTTCTTCGGTCAATGGTAGCAAGGGTCAGTTTGGTCAAGCTAACTACTCTTCTGCTAAATCCGGTATGTATGGCTTTAGCAAAACCTTAGCCTTAGAGTTTGCGGCTAAAGGCATTACCGTTAACACGGTATCACCGGGTTATATCATGACTGAGATGGTAGCTCAAATGCCTCAAGAGATTGTGAATGAGCAAATCATCCCACAAATCCCGATGCGTCGTTTAGGTAAGCCTGAGGAGATCGGTGAATTAGTCGCCTATATCTGCTCTGAAAGCGCAGGCTTTATGACCGGTGCCAATATCGCTATCAACGGCGGTTTACACATGTACTAATCCAGCACTTGTGTTAAATCAATAACGCTTTGATTTTGGGGAAAGTGTTTAAGACATTTTCCCCTGTTTGTTGATGTATCTCTGCTAAACTCTGCCCTCTAAGCACAGCAAAGGCTTCGGCAATCCCCTTGACCTGAGCAGGTGTATTACGGGCTGTGTGCGACCCCAACCACGCAGGCGCAATATCCGGAGAATCGGTCTCCAGGGCATAATGACTCAAATCATAACGTGTGGCGTGAGCGCGTATTTGTTTGGCACGTTCAAAAGTCATGGCGCCACCAATGCCAAGTAAATAACCTAATTCAATCAGCTGATTAGCTTGCTGCTCACTCCCGTTAAAGGCATGCGCAATGCCTCGTAAATCATCATAACGACGCAAATACTTCAAAATGATATCCTGTGAACGGCGCACATGCAGTAGCACGGGGAAATCATAACGTCGAGCTAACTTTAATTGTTCATTATAAAAATATTCTTGCTTTTGACGCGGCTCACCCTCAGCAATGTTCTTGATAAAAAAATCCAGTCCTATCTCACCGATACCAACAAAACGTGGATCTGACATGGATTCCTTTACCGCATCTGCCAAAAAGTCTAAATCCTCCTCATCACTTTGCTGCACACACATCGGGTGAATACCCAAGGTATAAAAACCACCCTCGAATTGCTGCGCCACTTGTCGTACCACAGCAAAATTTGCCTGCATCACGGCTGGGATAATAATAGCTTTGACACCAGCAGACTGTGCAGATTGAATCACATCCTCGCGGTCAGAGTCAAACAAAGCATCATCTAAATGGCAGTGGCTATCGATCAACATAGGCATCAGAATTTAATATAACTCTTATCTAGCGGCTGATAGCACCCCACGCTCCATCAGGAGTTGACGGTCGGCTAAATCAGCTAATTTCTGATCGTGAGTCACAATAATAAAAGCAGTATTAAAATCTTGACGAATCTGCACTAGCAAATCAAACATATTGGCCGCTGTGCGGCTGTCAAGATTACCAGTAGGTTCATCTGCCAACAAACATAAAGGCTGCGTCACTAAAGCACGTGCTAGGGCCACACGCTGCCTTTCACCACCAGATAATTGGCCGGGGTTATGCAATATGCGCTCTGCTAGGCCCACTTTTTCAAGCACCTCAGCCGCCTGTTCGCGTGCTTCTGAGCGCGGCATCCGGCGTACAATTAAGGGCATGGCGACATTATCCAAGGCTGAGAACTCGGGCAATAAATGATGGAATTGATAGACAAAGCCTAATTTACGATTGCGGATAAGACTACGCTCATGCTCCGATAAATTGTGACTACTTTGGCCGTCAATTAATACCTCACCAGAGCTTGGTTTATCCAATAAGCCAAGAATATGCAATAAGGTACTTTTACCTGAACCAGATGCGCCAACAATGGCTAGCATCTCGCCCAAAGCCACTGAGATATTAACACCACTAAGTATTTGCAACTCTTCCCTACCGTCATGGTAGACCTTGGTCACATCCTTGGCGATAATCACGGCTTGATTAGCTACGGAATTAGTCATGACGTAGCACCTCCGCTGGTTGTAAACGTGAAGCTCGAATACTTGGGTACAGTGTAGCCAATAACGACAGCACCAAAGACACCACAGCCACCACTAAAATATCATGAGGCACCGGCTCGGATGGTAATTGGGTAATAAAGTAAATGCTCGGATCCAAAAATTGCACACCGAACAGCCCTTCAATCGCCGGAATAATCACATCAATATGATAGGCAATCAAACAACCCAACACGACCCCCAAGAAGGTGCCGATAATACCGATTAAGGACCCCTGCACCAAAAAGATTTTTGCGATAGAAAAAGGACTCACACCCAAAGTACGTAAAATCGCAATATCCGACTGCTTATCTTTAACCGCCATCACTAAAGATGACAGTAAATTAAAGGCAGCCACCGCCACAATTAAGGTTAAAATCAAAAACATCATACGCTTCTCAGTTTTAACCGCTGCAAACCAAGTGCGATTATCCTGCGTCCAATCTCTGACGACCAAACCTGCAGGCATAGAAACTAACAGCTCATCGGCCACCGTTTGTGCCTTGAGCATATCCTTAATGCGCAAACGGGCGCCGGCTAAGCCCTTGTCCCTAAATAAAATCGCTGCATCATCCACGCTGATAAAGGCCATGGAGGAGTCGTACTCATAATGATCCGATGAGAAAATGCCGGATACGGTAAATTGGCGCATTCTAGGGGCAAAACCCGATGGGTTAATTGAGCCTTGAGGCGACATTAACAGCACCGTATCCCCCACATAGGCACCCAACATATTAGCCAAATAACGACCGAGCACAATATTAAAAGAGCCTTTTTCTAAGCTTGCCAACTCACCGGCAATCATTTGCTTAGGCAAATCAGAGACCTGATGCTCATTGAGCGGATCAATACCGCGGATTTCTACCCCACGTAAGGTATCGCCTCGGCTCAGCATACCGCTCGACGAAACAAAGGCCGAGGCACCGATAACATGGGGGTTTTGCTGTGCAATAGCAGCAATTTCTTGCCATTTTTCTAAGCCTGTCACTGCATCCACATCTGCTTGAAAGACCTGTATATGGGGAATAACTGATAACATACGATCTCGGACTTGCACTTGGAAGCCATTCATCACCGACATCACGACGATGAGCGCGGCCACACCCAAAGCAATACCGGCCATGGAACTACCGGCTACAAATGACACAAAGCCGTCACGACGCTTACCGCGCCCGCGCGAACGAGTTAAACCGGCATAACGACTACCGATCCATAATTCATATGGTGTTTTGAACACTTTAAACCTTTCTACTGCGTTAACTATTACAATTATATGATGGAAATTATTATTACCGGTGCACTACCACCAAAGCGCATCGCAACTGCGCTTATCAAAGAAATCCCTCAAGACTCGGCCTTTATTAAGCGCTTACAGCAGCATCAGCCGACTCGCTATCAACTTGATAGTGAGCTGATTGGCTGCACCCCAGCGGAATACTATCAGGTGCAACAGCAGGATTTTAACCCCATTGCCGGTCAACGCTATGCGGATGCGTTGCCAAGTTTGGATTATCAGACGCAACGCATTGATGACTATCACGGCATTTACACGCTAGCCCTCTGTAATATACACATAGACTTCCAAAGTACACGCTTGTTCCCAAGTCATGAGCTACAGATAACTAAAGAGCAAAGCTTAGCATTATTTGAAGCGGTCAAATATCTATTTGCTGAGAAAAAAATTAAATTAATTGCAATTCATGCCGATCATTGGGTCATTTCCCTGCCCCAATCCTTTGCCGGCAGTATTGCCACACCAAATCTATTATCGTATAAAGAATTACACGACTATTGGCCTAAAGACGACAAAAATCAGTCCTTACGCCAATTGCTAAACGAAGTGCAAATGCTTTGGCATGAGCATGAGGTCAATCAGCAGCGCAAGGCTCAAGGACTGAAAGAAATTAACAGCCCGTGGCTATACGGCGGTGTACATCCTAAGCAAATTCAGGCGACTCCCTTATCTCCCTATGCCGTGATTACTACCTTAGAGCAAGCCTATCGCAATGAGAATTGGGGCCAATGGCTTGATCTGTTGCCGCAACTTGAAGCGGATATTAACACGGTCCAAAGTGCCCAATACCATCACGCCCGTGCCGCAGCCAAGGCCAAGGCTGATAACCCATTTAATAGTTTAAAACCAGGGCAGGATGAGGCGGATAGCCACGCGCCAATTATTTATCGAGGACCCGTTACTGCGGTTCCCAAAAGCAGCCGGTTTTTATTGGCCGGCTACGATCAGTTAATCAAGCTTCAACCATTGAGCCTCTGGCAACGCACAGTCAATACCTTTAAACAATCAAATCATTGGAAATCATGGTGGCATCAGTCATAATCAAAGAGCGTCAAGGCTCAACAGCACATAGTCAAGCACTTGAGGCGAGCGGCCTACACCCCCTACTCGCCCGTTTATATGCAGCGCGCGGTGTACAATCCGCAAGCCAAACCGACTACCGTTGGAATCAATTAATCCATCCCCAGCAACTGAGCCAAAACCAAAAAGCGGCACAGTTGATTGCTGATGCCATTGAACAAAATAAGCGCCTCTTGATTGTCGCTGATTACGATTGTGACGGTGCCACTGCCTGCGCAGTAGCAATCTGTGGGCTTAAAGCTATGGGCGCTACGGTCGACTTCATGGTACCCAATCGCTTTGAGACGGGTTATGGTCTATCACGTGAAGTCATTGATCTGATTTTGGCACGTTACGATGAGCTACCTGACATGATTATTACCGTGGACAATGGCATTGCCAGTGTCGATGGCGTGAATTATGCCCAAGCACAAGGCATTGATGTGATTGTGACGGATCACCACCTACCCGGGGATGAATTGCCCGCTGCCTTAGCCATTGTTAATCCTAACCAAGCGGATTGCCATTTTCCATCAAAAAACCTGGCCGGCGTGGGGGTGATGTACTACTTACTCATGGCGTTGCGGGCCGAATTAAAGCAGCGTGGTCATTTTGATGCAACTAATCAGCCCCGTTTAGACAGCTTAGCGGATTTAGTGGCCCTCGGTACAGTGGCTGACGTGGTCAAGCTAGATGCAAATAATCGTATTCTAGTAAGCCAAGGTCTTGAACGCATGCGCAGAGGACTGATGCGCCCCGGCATACGAGCCCTGTTTGAGGTATCTGGTACCAGTTATCATCAAGCCAGTGCCAGTGATTTAGGCTTTAGAATCGGTCCTCGAATTAATGCCGCTGGACGTCTAGCCGATATGAGCATTGGTATTCGTTGCTTAATCACCGAAGATGAAGCAGAAGCGATGCAACTAGCTCAGGCACTCGATAAAATCAACCAAGAGCGTCGCCATATCGAACAGGAAATGAATGAGCAGGCCTTGGAATCATTAGCCCAAGAAGAGGAGCAAAATGCTACCCCCTTAGCCTCCATTGCTGTTTATAAGGAGGATTGGCATCAGGGTGTGGTTGGCATCGTTGCCTCACGCCTTAAAGAAAAGTTTTGGCGCCCGGTAATCGCCTTTGCACCAGCCGATAATGGTGAGCTGCGTGGCTCTGGACGCTCTATTCCAGAGATACACCTAAGAGATGTATTAGATTTGGTTTCTAAACGTCATCCTGAGATGATTTTAAAATTTGGTGGTCATGCCATGGCAGCCGGTTTAAGTATTCGCCAAGAAGACTTTGAGGCTTTTAAGCTCGCCTTACACGAAGCCATTATCACGATGAGCGGTAAAAGCAGCTTTGCCTCTGTGATTGAAACCGATGGTCCGCTTGCTACTGAACATGCGAGCAGCCGGGTGGCCACTTTACTAGATCAACAAGTATGGGGTGCCGGTTTTCCGCCGCCCTGCTTTAATGATGTATTTATCGTGCGTTCCCAACGCATCCTCAAAGATAAGCATTTAAAGCTACGACTGGAAAAAGATCAGGTGCTATATGACGCCATTTGGTTTAATCATACAGAACTACTACCAGAGATGGCACGTGTGGTTTATGAGCTGAAAGCCAATGAATGGAATGGGCAAGTCAATGTACAATTACTGATACAACATGCAGAAGCTTACACGGCGGTTCAGTGATTAGCTTTTGTGCCTATCGATCTTGATTCAAATGGATATGAATACCTTGACTAAAGCATTACTGCTAGGACTGCTAAGTACGCTCCTTGCTTGCGCTCACCCAAATCCTCGCGGCGCAATTGATGAGATGGTAGGTACAGTAGGTGGCGCTTATAGAAACATCTCTAACCCACCAAGTCCTTAGCATTTAAACCTTTCTACTTTGCCCAAAAAGCTGCTAAACCCTGTAAAATATAGGGTTTAGAAGAGATAATATATTTTACACTTAAAGGAATAATCCATGGAAGCCGAAAAGCAAAATAGTTTGGCTGCTGAAATTGATGATTTAATCGAACGAGAAGCCGGTTTACGGGGGTATCTTTGACTACGAAGGTAAGTGGCAACGCTTACAAGTGGTTAATTTAGAGCTTGAAAATCCCGAACTTTGGAATGAGCCAGAAAAAGCTCAAGCTATCAGCAAGGAGAAAAAGAGCCTAGATGATGTAGTGTTAGTACTAGACAAGCTTAAAGTCAATTTGCAGGATAGCCAAGAGTTACTTGATTTGATTATTGATGAAAATGATGAGGAAGCCTTTGCTGCCCTTGAGAAAAGCGTGGCTGGCTACGCCAAAATCATTGAAGATTTTGAGTTCAGAAGGATGTTCTCTAATCCCGCTGATCCCTTAAACTGTTTTTTAGACATTCAGGCCGGTGCCGGCGGTACCGAAGCCCAGGATTGGGCATCGATGCTATTAAGACAGTATTTGCGCTATTGTGAGCATAAGGATTTTAAAGCCGAGGTACTCGAAGAGTCCGATGGTGACGTGGCCGGTATTAAATCCGCCACACTTAAAATTGAGGGTGACTATGCTTACGGTTTTTTAAGAACTGAAACCGGGGTTCATCGTTTGGTACGTAAAAGCCCTTTTGATTCGGCTCAGGGCAGACATACATCATTTGCCAGCATTTATGTTTATCCGGAAATTGACGACTCAATTGAGGTTGAAATTAACCCTGCCGACTTACGTATCGACACCTTTCGCGCCAGTGGAGCTGGTGGCCAACACGTGAACCGTACCGACTCAGCTGTGCGTATTACGCACAATCCTACGGGTATTGTGGTGCAGTGCCAAAACGACCGTTCTCAACATCGTAATAAAGCCGAAGCCATGTCCATGTTGCGTTCTAAGCTTTATGAGTATGAAATGCGCAAGCGTCAAAGTGAACTACAAGCCGTCGAAGATGCTAAAAGTGATGTAGGCTGGGGTAATCAGATTCGTTCTTACGTACTGGATCAAAGTCGCATCAAGGACTTGCGCACTGGAGTTGAAGTTTCAAATACACAAAAGGTGCTGGATGGGGATTTAGACCCCTTTATTGAGGCCAGCTTAAAACAAGGAATTTAAATATGTCAGAACAAGAAAATAGCACAGCCACTGCTGAAGGCCAACTTGATGAGAACCGTTTAATTGCCGAACGTCGTCAAAAGTTAGCCGAGTTACGTCAGCAGGGACAAGCCTACCCTAATGATTTCGTACCCGCAGACCATGCTGCTGATTTACACGCTAAATATGATGATTTAGAAAAAGAAGTGCTTGACCCCCAAGCTAATCCAGCTAAGGTTGCCGGCCGTATGATGCTAAAGCGCGTTATGGGTAAAGCGAGCTTTGCAACTCTCCAAGATAGTAGCGGTCGCATCCAGATTTACTTAGATAAAAAAGCCATTGGCGAGGAGGCCTACGAGGCCTTTAAGCACATGGATATTGGTGATATTTTAGCGGTTGAAGGACGCGTGTTTAAAACTAATCGCGGTGAATTATCCATTCATGCTAATCGCTTGCGTCTGATTTCAAAGTCCTTGCGCCCACTACCAGATAAATTCCACGGTTTGTCCGATCAAGAAATTCGTTATCGTCAGCGCTATGTCGATCTGATTATGAACGAGCAAACACGTCAGACTTTCCGCACCCGCAGTAAAGCGCTCAATAACCTACGTCAGATCATGGCGGAGCATCACTTTATGGAAGTGGAAACGCCAATGCTACACCCGATTCCTGGGGGCGCTGCGGCCAAACCCTTTATTACCCACCACAATGCCTTAGACATGGATATGTACTTACGCATTGCACCAGAGCTTTATTTAAAGCGTCTGATCGTGGGTGGCTTTGAACGTGTGTTTGAACTTAATCGTAACTTCCGTAATGAGGGGGTCAGCCCGCGCCATAATCCGGAATTTACCATGATGGAGTTCTATGCTGCTTACCGTGATTATCGCTGGGTGATGGATTTTACCGAATTTGTGATTCGCGAGGTTGCGCAACGCACCCTAGGCACGCAGGAGCTAAGCTATCAAGGTCAAGCACTGGATTTATCCAAGCCATTTGAGCGGCTAACTATTATCCAAGCCATTTTAAAGCATGCGCCAGAATACACTGAAGCCCAATTACAAGACGTCGACTTTGTACGCAATGAATTAAGAAAGTTGTTAGGCTCAGAAGTGGATGGCCCGGTATTAAGTCGTGCTGGCTTAGGTGCTTTACAGTTGGCGCTTTTTGAAGAAACGGCAGAGAGTAAACTATGGCATCCTACCTTTATCATTGACTACCCGGCTGAGGTATCCCCACTATCACGTGCTTCGGATGATAATCCTGACATTACTGAGCGTTTTGAGCTCTTTATTACAGGTCGTGAAATCGCCAATGGTTTCTCGGAGTTAAACGACCCTGAAGATCAAGCACAACGCTTCCTAGCACAGGTTGAAGCAAAGGATGCGGGTGATGAAGAAGCCATGTTCTACGATGCTGATTATATTCGTGCCTTAGAATATGGTATGGCACCCACCGGTGGTTGTGGTATCGGGATTGACCGCTTAATTATGCTTTTAAGCGATAGCGCCAGCATCCGTGATGTACTCTTCTTCCCACATCTACGTAAAGTGGAAGATAATAAGTAGCTTGTCATTTTGACTAAAACGCAAAGCCGATAGACAGACTAAGTACTGCTATCGGCTTTTTGCTTTGATTTTAAAAAACGATAAATCAAATAGATACTTAGCGCAAGTACGCTGACATTAATAATGGAACCGCTCAAGAAATACAAGTCGTAAAGCGTCTCTTGACCGCAGTATCTTTGACTTATTTGGCAAATTCTGAGCACCAAATGAATAAACCACTCAGGATAAACAGGAAAGTATGCTTCATACCTAAGCCAAAAAAACATATGTATCAGCACAGCCAAGAAAAAAACGATCAATTGTAAAAAAATCACCCCGATTTTTTTCATGAGACAAGCACAAAAAAACGTATTTTTAACAAAAAAGCGATATCAGAAAAATCCAATATCGCTCATTACTATAAACTCATTGACCACCGCCTACCATGACTACGGTCTTAGTCTATACCCGGTTTTGAAAATAATAGTGATTAATACGCTACACGCACATAATACAGCGAGAATAATCCCAAAACTCAAGATATGATTAACATCAGATACCCCATAGAAGCTCCAACGGAAACCACTAATTAAATAAACCACCGGATTGAATAAGGCAATCGTTTTCCAAATACCGGGGAGCATGTCTATTGAATAAAAGGCACCGCCTAAGAAAGTTAAGGGTGTCAATACCATTAAAGGAATGACTTGTAGCTTCTCAAAACTATCCGCCCAGAGACCGATGATAAATCCGAACATACTAAAGCTAATCACTGTCAGTAGTAAAAAGATCACCATCCAGACTGGGTGCTGAATACTATAATCCACAAAAAGACGAGCAGTGACTAAAATCAAAATAGCCAAAATAATACTTTTTGTGGCTGCAGCGCCGACATAGCCGAGCATAATTTCCATTGCATTAATCGGTGCTGATAATACCTCATAAATCGCCCCATTCCAACGCGGCATATAAATCCCAAAAGAGGCATTGCTGACACTTTGGCCTAGCAAAGACATCATTAATAAGCCCGGTACAATAAAAGCGCCATAGCTGACATCTGAGATATCACCGATTCTAGAGCCCATCGCTGCACCAAAAACGATAAAGTATAATGAAGTCGTTATCACCGGTGAAAAAATACTTTGCCAAAAAGTACGTAAAGCACGCGCCATTTCAAAACGATAAATCGCTTTAATTGCAAAAAAATTCATCCCTACTCCTTAAGCGCTTTCGCTGCGCCATCTTGATTCTCCAGCAAAGAAACAAAAATCTCTTCTAAACTGCTTTTCTGCGAGATCAAATCCAGAATTTCTATATTATTGGCCGATAATAAGCTGAGTAGCTCTGATAAACTAGCACCGTCCTGATTAGCCACGTCACCATCTTGATGATAGGTATACAGCAGGCTTTGTCCATTATCCACCAACTCCAAGGCAGCCTCCTGCAACGCTTTGGGCAACTCGGTAAGTGGCTCTTTTAGCTTGATGCGCAGTGTTTTTTTCCCAAATTGTTGCATCAGCCTCTCCTTTTCTTCGACCAGCATAATTTCACCCGCATTAATCACCGCAATTCGGTCCGCCATATCCTCGGCCTCTTCAATATAATGCGTGGTCAAAATCACAGTTAATGACTCGTCTTGGGAAAGGCGACGTATCATACGCCATAAGTCATGGCGTAACTCCACATCGACGCCAGCCGTTGGTTCATCCAAAAATAAAACCTCCGGCTCATGAATTAAAGCCTTAGCAATTAACACGCGCCGCTTCATACCACCCGAGAGGCTGAGAATTTTATTGTGACGCTTGTCCCACAACGATAAATCCTTCAGCAACTGTTCCTCAAATGCGGGATTAGGTGCTAAGCCAAATAAACCTCGACTAAAACGCACCGTGTTTAACACGGTTTCAAAAGACTCTGTCAGCAGTTCTTGAGGCACCAAACCAATTTTTTGACGTAATTGGCGCTGATGTTGCATGGTATTTAATCCATTCATTACCACCTCACCCGAACTCGCCTTGACCAAGCCAGTGATAATACCGATAAGCGTGGTTTTACCTGCACCGTTCGGACCTAAAAGGGCTAGAATTTCGCCCCGATGGATATCTAAATTCACTTCTTTTAATGCGGTAAAGCCATTATCGTAGGATTTACTGATGCCCTTGATTGACATCACAATATCATTTTCATTATGCATGTTGTGCTCGGTAATACATAGATACAGTAAAAAAGCCGAGTCATGAGGGGGCTCACTCTCGGCTTTAAGATCAGATGAATAACAAAAAATCACTAGTTAGAGTTGTCGCTATCTAGGAAGCTTTTTAACTTATCTGCACGACTTGGATGGCGCAATTTACGCAAGGCCTTTGCCTCAATCTGACGAATACGTTCACGTGTTACATCAAACTGCTTACCCACCTCTTCTAGTGTTTGATCAGAGCTTAGACCAATACCAAAGCGCATACGGAGTACCTTACCCTCGCGTTCAGTTAAGGAGTTCAGTACCTCATCAAATACCTCCTGCATGGATTTATAAGTAGAGGCCTCCTCCGGCGACATGGTGGTTGTGTCTTCAATAAAATCACCTAAATGTGAATCATCGTCATCACCTATTGGTGTTTCCATAGAAATAGGTTCTTTGGCAATTTTAAGAATCTTGCGAACTCTATCCTCGGTAATATCCATTTTCTGGGCAATTGTTGCTGGATCAGGTTCCGCACCAGTTTCTTGGAGAATTTGACGTGTAATACGGTTCATCTTATTGATTGTCTCAATCATATGCACCGGAATCCGAATTGTCCGCGCCTGATCCGCAATGGAACGAGTGATCGCTTGACGAATCCACCAAGTAGCATAGGTTGAGAACTTATAACCGCGACGATACTCAAACTTATCAACCGCTTTCATCAAACCGATATTACCCTCTTGGATCAGATCCAGGAATTGCAAGCCACGGTTCGTGTACTTTTTAGCGATCGAAATCACCAGACGCAAGTTTGCCTGAATCATCTCGCTCTTGGCCTTTTTGGCTTTATTCTCACCATTAACCATACGA
The DNA here is from genome assembly GCF_001808335.1 of Oligella sp. HMSC05A10. Taxonomy (NCBI): domain Bacteria; kingdom Pseudomonadati; phylum Pseudomonadota; class Betaproteobacteria; order Burkholderiales; family Alcaligenaceae; genus Oligella; species Oligella sp. HMSC05A10. The sequence continues at coordinate 37,372 of NZ_KV792953.1, forward strand.
CGATTGATCTCTTTTAGCTCTTGCACTGACATCATCATCTCGTCTTCGATCTCGAGAATCTTTTTCTGATCATCTTGAATATCAGGAATGGCACGTTCTAAAACCTCTGCATAGGGTGGCTTTTTAGCAAGTACCTGATGGACCCAATCAAGATTCGTCTCATTACCATGGAAAGTAGAGATAAAATCAGAACGTGGCATCTTCACACGGTCCACTACCGTAGCTAAAATCGAACGCTCTAAGGCCCGCACACTCTCCATTTTATGACGTAGCAAGTCACATAAGGACTCCGTCATTTTTGCGGTAAAGCGTATACCGACCAACTCATCAAGCATATTAGCCTGCTCCTCCAAATATACTTTGGAGCGAATATTGCCGGCATCAACCTCGGCCTGCATTTTTTTATAGCATTGCTCAATAATATCGAACTTTTCTAAGGTTTGAAGCTCAAGATTTTCGATTTGCTTAGAGCTCATCGCACCGGTTTGCGCCTCTTCACCCTCAGCAGTCACACCAGAGCCTGCGTAATCCTCGCCCTCTTCGTTAATTAAGCCATCAACAAAGTCATCAATGGCAGCTTCACCCTCACGTACCTTGGTGATGCTATTGAGAATTTCTTCAATGGTTGCAGGGAAAGTTGCGATGGCCATCACCATGTGCTTTAAACCGTCTTCGATACGCTTAGCGATTTCAATCTCACCCTCGCGATCCAAGAGGTTGATTTGACCCATTTCACGCATGTACATGCGCACCGGATCTGTGGTACGACCGAAATCTGAATCTACCGTGGTTAATGCAACCTCAGCCTCATCCTCAACATCGTCATCATCGCTGATAGGATTGGCATCGCTCAGTAATAAATCCTCAGCACTAGGCGCTTGGTCGTAGACCTTAATCCCCATCTCGTCGAAGGTGCCGATAATGCTATCCATCGCATCGGTATCTACCAGATCATCCGACATGGTGTCATTAATATCACTAAAGGTCAGATAACCCCGATCCTTACCCAGCTTAATCAACTGTCTAAGGCGGCTACGACGCTCCTCCAACATTTCAGGAGAGGCATTACGTGAACTGCCGCCAGCCCCACGGCCGGAACGACTCTTACGTCCTGCCTTGGCAGCACGGCTCTTAGTAGATGTCGCCGCAACCTCGTCTAAGTCCTCATCTACATCAACGATTTCATCCGCATCATCATACTCATCGTAATCACCATCGGCATCGAAATCATCCGATAATTCACCATCGAAATCATCATCGAAATCATCACTGGTAGCTGGAGCCGCTTTAATTTCAGGGACGGTTTTAGCAGCCGCTTTTTTTGCTGGTGCTTTCTTAGCAACCGCTTTTTTGGCGGCAACCTTTTTTGCTGCCGCTTTCTTTGCAGTGGCTTTTTTGGCCGTTGCTTTTTTAGCGGTAGTTTTTTTTGCCGCTTTTTTTGCAACGGCGCCGCTTACATCCTCAGTTGACGCTGTCGTAGTTTTGATAGTCTCATCAATAGACTCGGATGCTTTTGATGCTGCTTTTTTGGCAGCCACTTTTTTTGTAGTGCTAGTTTTATTAACCATTTAATGAGTACCCTGTCAACATAAGTTTCGGCGGTAAAATAACTAAATATTGTAGCATGAACTGCTTAAGACTTTAGAAAATTAAAACGCGCTAGCACCGCCATATAACGCCGCCGTTCACTTTCTGTTTCCATCCCTGAGCTTATTAATGTATTGATTTCAGCTTGTAAAATATCCAGTTCAAGCTTTTTAAGTGCATCGTTCCACTCCGCCTCAGGATTTGGGAGTGCCTCAATGCTTGAGCTATCTTTGCCTAATGAGAGTAGGAGCTGATGAAGCGGGCTTCCATGTTCTGCTTGCTGTATCAGAGAACCAATATGACGTGCCCCACTACGAAAAGCAAAGCTGATAAACTCAACGACAACTTCCATATGGGGATGTTGACGCAGAATTTCAAGCTGTCGCTCCCCAATCTTATCCAAAAGGCTCGGATGATTCGCTAATAGGCTCAATAGCTGGCGCGCTAAAGGCATCGGCTGACGGATAGCATCAGCTTTGGGTCGAGCACGTTGGTAAGTGGGGGTGGCACGATAGCTGCTAGTGTTCCTTGTTTGAGTAGCATGCTCCGACAACGGCGCAGTCGGCGCAACACGCTCGGGCAGCGGCTCACTAGCGCTAGATGATGCCATTGAGTGCACACTAGTTGTACTATTTTTACCCGCTTGATGACGCTGTAAGACCACGCTAAACTCATCGGCAGTAAAACGTACTAAGCGTGCCAATTCTTTTTCAATTTGGGTGCGAATCGTTGAGGTCGGTATTTGATCGACTAAGCTAATCGCTGCATTAAGACAAGCCGCCCTACCCTCCGCCTCATTTAAATTGTAATCCGCTGCCAGTGTCTCTAAAAAAAAGGCTGACAAAGGCTGAGCCTCACTCACCTTTTCATCAAACTTCTTTAAGCCATAGGCTTGCACAAAGGAGTCGGGATCATGCTCTTTCGGTAAAAACAAAAAGCGTAAAGCAATATCATCTCGCAATAAAGGCAAAGAAGTCGTCAAGGCACGCCATGCCGCTCGTTGGCCTGCGGCATCGCCGTCAAAGCAAAAAACAATGCGATTCGTTACTTTGACTAATTTATTAATATGATCGGCCGTGGTTGCGGTGCCAAGCGTGGCTACAGCATAGTCAATACCATAACGAGCCAAGGACACCACATCCATATAGCCCTCCACCACTAGCACGGTGGCAGCCTTACGAATACCTTGTCGGTTTTCCCATAAGCCGTAGAGCTCGCTACCCTTATGGAATAGCTCAGTCTCAGGCGAGTTAAGGTATTTAGGCTGCCCTTTGCCAATGATACGCCCCCCGAAACCGATGATACGACCCCGTTGATTGTAGATTGGAAAGGTAATGCGCTCACGAAAGCGATCATAACGCAAGCCTTGCTCGTTTTGAATAACAATACCTGCGTCAATTAAGATCTCATCAGCATAGTCTTCAAAAACATGTCGCAGATTCTGACGCTCGCTGCCGCTCCAACCTAATCCAAAGCGCTGAGCAACTTCAGGCGTTAAGCCGCGCTGCAACAGATAATCCTGCGCAGGACGATATTGACTTAATTGATGATGATAAAAGTTTTGTGCCTTATCTAAGGCCTCATGCAATAGGTCATAGCGTGTTTTACGTGCTTTAAAACGAGCTCGCGCCTCAGGGCTATAATTCGGTTGAGGCACCACCATACCGACCGAGTCCGCCAAATGCCGTACGGCATCGGGGAAACTCAGGCCCACATGATCCATGACAAAACGAATAGCAGTACCGTGAGCACCACAACCAAAGCAGTGATAAAACTGCTTCGTAGGGCTCACGGTAAATGAAGGTGTTTTTTCTTGATGAAAGGGGCAAAGTCCCTGGAGATTTTGGCCGCCTTTTTTTAGTTGAACATACTTGCCGACAACATCAACAATATCAACTCGTGCAAGTAGCTCCTGTATAAAGTCTTCAGGAATCAACTCAGAATAATATAACGATAATTACTCGTTTAGTACATCAATTAGTACATACGTGGAGGCAATTGCTGGCTGCGGATGCGCTTGTAGTGACGCTTAACGGCAGCAGCTTTTTTACGCTTACGCTCAGCGGTAGGCTTTTCGTAGAATTCGCGAGCGCGCAACTCAGTTAAAAGACCAGTTTTCTCAATTGTGCGCTTAAAGCGGCGTAAAGCAACTTCAAACGGCTCATTATCTTTAATACGTACTTGTGGCATAGACAATCAACTAAAAAGGTTTAATAAATGAAACTAAAATAATAGCCCTCTACTATAGCTTAAAACCATAGAAAAAGCAAGTAAATCTAATACTTATCCGCTTAAAAAGCAGAAAATAAAGGGGTGTAGAGCGATTAAGCGACAGAACTAGCTATCTGCGGAACTCGTACCCTTTCGAATCCAAGATTCTAACTGATGTGGGCGTAAACTATCATAATCCTCAAACGGCTGGTGTATCCAAGGGTTGGTAGGTAAATACTCACAGTAATAATCTGGCTGTACAGTAGCGTGACCCTTGAGCCATAGGACGGCTGAACGCATCTCCTCAATACTCGGAAATTCCTTTAGCAAATGCTCATAGACCTTTTGAAAAGTAAAGCCCGTATCCACCATATCATCGACCAAGAGAATACGCCCCTCTAAACTACCACGTGTGATAGTAATAAACTGAGCAATATCTAAATGACCTTGCACTGTGCCCGCGGCCTCACGATAACTACTTGTCGCCAGAATACCCAGGGGCACATCAAAAATACGGGATAACACATCACCTACCCTAACACCGCCGCGAGCTAAACAAATAATGGCATCGAAGCGATACTTTGACTCATACACCTTGAGCGCTAGTTGTTCAATTAATCGGTGATAATCACTCCAACTAACCCAAAGGTCTCTATCCGTGCTTGGTGGCATGCCCATGTGTAATCCCTCTTTTGTTTTAAAATTATCCGTAAGAGCGCTAATTATAAACCGAAAGGATTATCTAGCATAATGGTTTCTGAACGTTCAGGACCAGTAGAGATCATCGCTACCGGTACATCACATAACTCACCAATTCGTGCTACCAGTTTACGTGCATTTTCAGGCAAATCTTCATAGCGCTTAATACCCGCAGTACTTTCAGACCAGCCTGGCATCATTTCGATAATGGGCTGTGCCTCGGCTACCTTGTGAGCACCATAAGGCAACACATCTAAACGCTTGCCGTCGATTTCATAACCAACGCAAAGACCGACTTCCTCTAAGCCATCCAGCACATCAAGCTTGGTAACACAAAGACCATTAATGCCATTAATAATCACTGAACGCTTAAGCGCGGCGGCATCAAACCAACCACAGCGACGAGGTCGGCCAGTCACCGCACCAAACTCATTACCCTGTTTGGCTAAATGCCTACCGATATCACAAAACAACTCCGAAGGGAAAGGCCCCGAACCCACGCGAGTACAATACGCTTTCGTAATACCTAACACGTAGTGCAACTCTTGCGGACCCACACCAGCCCCTGCCGAGGCTTGACCAGCAATGCAATTACTACTGGTTACAAAGGGATAAGTACCATGATCAATATCTAGTAAAGCACCCTGAGCACCCTCAAATAATAGGCGCTTACCCGCCTTTTTAGCCTCATAAAGTAGATACGATACGTCTGCCACCATTGGCTCAAGCACCTCAGCCAGCTCCTCACAGAGTGCCTTAACCTCGGCAAATGAGATAGGCTCAACCTGTAATTGATGCTCTAAAATGGAATTATGATAATCCACCGCCGCCCGTAATTTCTTCTCGAATACCTCTGGCATAAACAAGTCTTGCACACGCAAAGCACGACGCGCAACTTTATCCTCATAGGCCGGACCAATACCGCGCCCCGTGGTGCCAATTTTATCGGCACCGCTTTGAGCCTCACGCGCCTTATCCACGGCAACATGATAAGGCAAGATCAAGGGGCAAGCTTCAGAAATCTTTAAGCGAGAGCGCACATCAATACCGGCACTCTCAAGCTCCTTAATCTCCGAAAATAATGCCTCGGGGGATAAAACCACGCCATTACCGATATAACAGACCGTATGTGGATGCATAATACCTGATGGAATTAAACGTAATACCGTCTTAACGCCGTTAATCCATAAGGTATGACCGGCATTATGACCACCTTGGAAGCGTACCACACCATGCACCGATTCTGCTAACCAGTCAACAATCTTACCCTTGCCTTCGTCACCCCATTGGGTACCTATCACTACAACGTTCTTGCTCATATTTTAGATAAAAAAAAAACCGCAACTATGCTAGTCTATCGCAAAAATTGCATATTCGGCAGTAATTTAATTATTAATGCTTTTTAACTGCCATTGATCATTATCTAAGACCAATTCTTGCGTAAAGACATACTCCTCAATGGTTTGCTCAGTGTTAGGAAAAAGCTGTACCACAATCTGCCCCGCTTGGCGCAGCTGCTGGATGATGGCGAGCTGAGCCGCATCGTCAGTCCAAAGCGTTTTAATCGCTTCAGCAGGCTCAGCGCGGGCTAATCCTTGGACCAAACTACGCAAATTTAAACTAAAACCGGTCGCAGGACGCTCTCTGCCGAATGCCGTAGCCACCTTATCATAACGACCACCACGCACTAAGGCATTGTGCCAACCCTCGGCATATAAAGCAAAGCTAATACCCGTGTGATAATCATAGCCGCTAATATCAGCTAAATCGATGCTAAGCGTTGGATAACGCTGTGCAACCTGCTCTAGATCATTGAGTGCGCTATCAATCTCGGCTAATTTAGGCAAGCATTGACGCGCTTGCTCAAGCACCTCTTTACCACCATAAAGATTGGGTAATGCCAAGAGTGCCTTTTTAATGTCCTCAGGCACCTCGTCTAACTGATTTAAAAAGACCCGCAAACTAGTAATGGCTTTTTCGCGCACAAAGGCGTTCAACTTATCAGCCTCAGACTCTAAAACGGGATGGGAGGCTACCAGCGCTCGCATAATGCCGGGATGATTTAAATCCAAGGTCGCATTATGAACACCGGCCACTTTTAAGGTTTGATGCGCCAAACCGATAATCTGTAAGTCCGCTTCTATACCTGCGTAGCCAAATATCTCGGCACCGATTTGTACCAATTCTCGGTCCCCGATGAGATCGTTGGGCTTAGTATGAAAAGCCACACCACAATAACAGAGACGCGTTACACCCTGACGATTAAGTAAATGTGCGTCAATACGCGTCACCTGTGGGGTAATATCGGGACGAATACCAATGGTGCGACCACTCAATTGATCTACTAGTATAGCGGTTTTAAGTGGTAAGTCATTGCGTTGTCCAGCAAAAAGGGACTCGGTAAACTCCACTAAAGGTGGTGCCACCAATTCAAAGCCACTGCATCGATACAAATCAAGTAGCTGACGACGCAATTCCTCAAGTCTACGCGCCTCTGCCGGTAGAATATCTGAAATAAATTCCGGTAATAACCAGTTACTAGCTCGCATCATTACTCCATCTACTCGCCAACCGGATTACCGAAGTATTTAAAGAAGCTGGAATCCGGCGAAACCACGATCGTATCTTCTTTATTAGCAAAAGATGAACGATAAGCATTTAAGCTATTAAAAAAGCTAAAAAACTCAGGCTGCTGCGAATACGCTTCGGCATAAATTTTGGTTGCTGCGGCATCGCCAGCACCACGTACCGCTTCGGCTTCGGCTTGCGCTTGAGCAATAATTTCGGCTACTTGACGATCCGCCTCCGCACGAATACGCTCACTTTCTGCTGCCCCGCTGGCGCGAAGACTATTCGCCTCCTGCTTACGCTCAGCCTGCATACGAGAATAGACTGAATCAGAAACCTCGGCTGAGAACTCAATCCGTTTTAAGCGCACATCAACCACCTCGATACCTAGCGGAGCCGCACGAGTAGAAATATTTGCCAAAATTTCCTGCATCACCACATCACGATCAAAGGAAATCACCGCTCTCACAGTTCGTACGTTAACCGCTGCGTTAAGCGCATCACGGATTTGTGCGGCCAAACGATCCTGCGCAGCTTGGGTAGAGTTACCAAAAGAAATGTAGTAAAGACGAGGATCAGAAATACGCCACTTAACGTAGGAGTCGATAATTAAGTTCTTTTTCTCTGACGTTTGAATGCGCTCAGCATCTCTGGATTCAATTGACTGGATACGCTTATCCAAGAATACCACATTAGCAAATGGGGCCGGCATTTTGAATTTTAGGCCCGGCTCTGTCTCCGTGCGCTGCCATTCACCTAGTTTAAACACCAAGGCGAAATTACGCTCATTGACCGTAAACACACTAGAGGAAATGATGATAAATGCAAGCCCTAGTAATATTGCCCAAAAAACAGGTCTTTTCATAACTAACTTCCTCTTAATTAACGGCGCGCCGACGCTTCGCGATCACGACTTAAATTACGGCTACGATACTCGGCCTCAGTAGAGGCACTGCTAGTGGTGCTGTGCGATTCATTGGCACTGCCATGCTCAAAGGACGAGGCATCACTCGCAGACGCTTGCTGCGGCGCTGGCACAGTACGAGTGGTAGCAGCAGGTTTGCGATTTAAAATGCTATCCAAAGGCATAAACATCAGAGGATTATTTTGCTGTTCAGCCGTATCAAGCATCACCTTAGAGGCATTAGAATAGATTTCGCCCATGGTGCTGATATACATACGTTCGCGTGTCACCTCAGGTGCTGCCGCATACTCAGACGCGATTTGCTTAAAGCGCTCGGCTTCACCGATGGCCTCACCCACCACCTTGGCACGATAACCCTCAGCACTTTGTAATAAGCGAGAAGCACGACCGTGAGCCTCTGGGATGACGCGACTAGCATAGGCCTGACCCTCGTTTTTCTGGCGCTCGTTATCCTGACCTGCCTTAATCGCATCTTCAAAAGCGGCCTGCACTTGCTCCGGCGGCTGTACGTTTTGAATCGCCACGGTGATCACCTCAATCCCCGTATTGTACCGGTCTAAAATCACCTGCATTAAACGCATCACATCTTGCGCCGCTTGAGTACGACTTTCGTAAAGAATATTATTCATTGATTCCTTACCCACCACCTCGCGCATAGCGGTTTCAGCCGCTTGGCGTACCGACTCGTCAGGGTCAGCGGTGGCAAATAAGTAACTCGCCGCAGGACTTAAGGCGCGGGTATTAACATCCCCATTTTCCACATCGGCCACACCCGCCTTGATGCGGTACTGTACATCAAATTGCACATCGACGATATTTTCATCCTCGGTCAGCATCAAGGCTTCAGGTAAAACCTTGTTGCGAGAGTTTTCACGGTAACCAATAGAAAAGGCACGGACATTAGCAATATCAACATGCTCCACACTTTCGATTGGTTGTGGGATATGCCATTGAAAACCAGGCATCACCGTACGTTTATACTCACCGAACTGGGTTATAACGCCAACTTGACCCTCACGAATAATAAAAAAGCCACTAGCCAACCACAATAACAGACCGACAATTAAAGCAAATACAATGCCTTTACGGAAGAAATTCGGTGATAAGGGTTTGCCAGAACGGCCGCCTGCCGGTCGTGGACCCTGGGGGGAACCGCCGCGATTACCACCGCCAAAGAGTGATTTAAACTTTTGTTCTACATCAGACCAAACCTGGTCTAAATCGGGTGGACTATTAGGTCCCTCTTGTGGTCGCTTAGGCTCACGTGAACCCTCATCGCTTTGAGGCTTTTTGCCCCAACCCGGATCATTTAAATTAAAAATCTTACTTAGCATCAATAGTTTTCTCTAATTGCTGTTTAGTTAGAACGATAGCCTCTCTAAGAAACTCTAAACCACTGCGCTCGGCGGCGCTTAAAAAGACACGACTAACACGGCCGGACTCATCCAATTCCAGTCTAGGCTCCTGCTCAGTCAAATCAGTCTTATTGTAAACAAGAATGGTGGGGATGTGTTGCGCACCAATCTCTTGTAGAACTTTATTTACTTCAAAAATCTGCTCCTCTTTTTGAGGGCTACTACTATCAATCACATGCAGTAATACATCGGCATATAAACTCTCCTCAAGCGTGGCCTTAAAGGCCTCAATTAAGGTCGTCGGCAATTCACGAATAAAACCCACCGTGTCTGATAAAGTTATCTGCCCCGCCCCTTCTATCCAAACACGCCGGGTGGTGGTATCCAGCGTAGCAAAGAGCTGATCGGCGGCATACGCATCAGCCCGCGTCATGGCATTAAATAATGTGGACTTACCGGTATTGGTATAGCCCACCAAAGACACCATAAAGGTACCACTACGCATACGTTGACGACGTTGATTCTCACGCTGCTTACGCACCTTTTTAAGACGTTCGCCCAAGGCCTTAATGCGTCCACCAATAATACGTCGGTCCAATTCTAGCTGAGTCTCACCGGGACCACGGGTGCCAATACCGCCCTGCTGCTGTTCGAACTTGGACCAAATCATACTTAATCTGGTACGCATGTACTGTAATTGCGCAAGCTCTACCTGAATCTTACCCTCATGGCTTTGCGCTCTAAGGGCAAAAATATCCAAAATCAGTGCCACTCGGTCGACCACACGGCAATTAAACTCCTCTTGCAGGTTGCGTTGTTGTGCTGGTGATAAGGGTTGACCAAAAATAACGATCTCTGCACTAGCCGCCTTTGCCAATGCCACCGCTTCCTCAACCTTGCCCTTACCAATAAAAAAGGCAGGATCCGGACGCTCTCGATTAGCCACTAGGGTGCCGACAATCGTTGCTCCTGCACCTTTGGCCAACATGATTAACTCCTCGTGATGGGCTTGGAAATCAAGATCGCCATAAAGATTAACGTCAACAATAAATGCTTGCATTGTAGGTGCGTGTATGGGAATCTCCCTCAAGGTAGTAAGTAATAGAAATCAACTAATATACCAGGCTATTAACAATAAAAGCCCGCGTAAAAAGCGGGCTTATTACGGCTAAAAAAACTTGGTAATCGTCGTCATACCAAGTGCTCTCTGTATATGTTAGGCGTGGCTTAAGCTTCAGCCTCCGGCTCCCCTTCGCCCTGTAAATTAACGGCACGGGCAGGAACCACTGTTGAAATAGCGTGCTTATAGACCATTTGTGTTACGGTATTTTTTAATAACACCACATACTGGTCAAAAGACTCGATTTGACCTTGTAGCTTAATACCATTAACTAAATAAATTGATACGGGGATATGCTCTTTACGTAGTGTGTTTAGGAAAGGATCTTGTAATGATTGTCCTTTATTGCTCATGCTTGAGACTCCGTTAGTATTTATATGATTAAAATTGTAATTATGTAATGGAAGCTATTACTTTAACACTTTTTAAAGGCTTATTTAGTGTCGGTAGCACTAAAATAATCATTTAAGGCCTTAACTAAAGCATCACACGCTTCCTTAAGACCGATTGTAATTCTCAGATATGGGGCGCAACGCTCTGTTTTAAAGTGACGCACTAAAATTTTTCTTTCCCGTAAAGCGAGCGCCAATGCCTCTGCATCATGTGCAGGATGAGTGACAAAGAGGAAATTGGCCGATGAAGGCAGCACCTCAAAACCTAAGGCCTTTAAATCCGCACTGAGTTCATCACGCCACTGGATGATTTTTTGACGAGTTTCTTGAAAATAATCATCCGCTTGAAATGCAGCAATCGCCCCAGCTTGTGCTAAACGATCGATAGGATAGGAATTAAAGCTATTTTTGACACGGTTTAAGGCTTGAATTAAATCCGCCTGGGCAAAGGCAAAACCCACTCTTAAACCCGCTAAGGAACGTGATTTAGATAGGGTTTGAAAAACTATCAAATTGGCATAATCCCTAATCAAGCGGATCGCTGTCTCGGCACCAAAGTCCACATAAGCCTCATCCACTGCCACCAGGATATTGGGCTGCGCTTTTAGGAGACGCTCAATCTCATCTAGCCCCAGCGCCACACTGGTCGGTGCATTAGGATTTGGAAAAATAATACTGGAAACCTCTGCTGGATCTAAGGCACAGTAATCATCAATATTGATACGATAATCCTCAGTCACTGGCATCGTCGCAAAATCAATCTCATATAAACCAGCATATACTGGGTAGAAACTATAGGAGAGATCCGGAAATACCAGTTTTTTACCTGGATGACGAAATAACGCGTTAAAGGCATGTCCTAAAGCCTCATCGGAGCCATTTCCAACAAATACCTGCGCTGCTTCAATCCCGTAGTAATCGGCTACTACCTGGCGCAGTTCTTCCGACTCAGCCGGTGGATATAGCTGCAATGCACCGTCCGCAGCTGCTTTAATCGCAGCCACCACCGCCGGCGCCGCAGGAAACGGCGATTCATTACTATTTAACTTAATAAACTCTCCCTCTTTAGGCTGCTCGCCTGGCACATAGGGCTGTAATGACTCAACAAAGGGGCTCCAAAACTTACTCATGCTTAACTCAATCGTGACTTTATGAACAGGATAGAATTCAACTAAAATAGCCTAAACCCTTGAGGTCACAGGCTATTTTATAATTTAAATATAGGGATTACGGGAGGATTTAAAATGAATCCTCAACGGTGTGCCGTCCAATTTAAACGCCTTACGAAAACGCGTTTCCAAATAACGACGATAGGAATCTGGCACCGCTTCCAACTGATTACCATGAATCACAATCAATGGCGGATTTTGACCACCCTGATGGGCATAACGCAATTTAGGGCGGAAAATCCCCTTGCGGGGTGGCGCTTGTTGCTCGACCGCCTCACGCAAGATGCGGGTTAATTTAGGCGTAGAAAGCTTAAGAAAAGCGGCTGCATGGGCTTCATTTACTGAACGCAATAAAGCACCGATACCGCGTCCCTTAAGGGCAGAGATTTTATGCATCTTGGCAAAGCTTAAAAAGCGTAATTTACGATTAAACTCACGCTCAATCCACTCTTTGTTATAGTCGTCCAAGCCGTCCCATTTATTAATTGCGACGACCAAGGCGCGACCGCTTTCCATAACAAAACCGGCAATATGCGCATCCTGCTCAGATATTTCAGTCTGTGCATCCAACACTAAAACGACTACATTCGAAGCCTCAATGGCTTGCAATGTTTTAATTACAGAGAACTTTTCAATGCTCTCAAATACGCGTCCACGCTTGCGCAAACCAGCTGTATCAATGAGGGTATATTTACGATCACCATGATTAAATTCAATCTCAATGGCATCACGCGTAGTACCAGGTAAATCATAGGCAATCACGCGCTCTTCACCCAGCAAGGTATTAATTAACGTGGATTTACCGACATTAGGACGCCCGACAATGGCTAATTTAATACGATGATCGTTAAAAGCCGCCGTTGCAGATTCGGCTGCCTCAGCCTCATGTGGCAGCAGCTCATCAACGTCAAGCGCATCTGCCTCTTGTTCTAAGGCAGCAATGGCCTCTTCGCTAAGCTCTGCCTCCGGATCGTACAGCTCATCCAGAGAGGACTCTTCCGCATCAAGACTAATTAAATCCTCGTGCTTAGCATAAGTTTCATGTGCCTTGTCGAGTGCCAAATCAATCAGCTGCTTAACACCATCACCATGGGCCGAGGAAATTTGATAGGGCTCACCTAAACCTAACTCATAGAATTCCGCTGCAGCCTGCCCCGCTTGCATACCCTCAGCCTTATTCACAGCAAGAATCACCGGTCTACCAATACGGCGAATTTTAACTGCAATATCATGGTCATGGCTGTTAATACCAGCGCGAACATCTACTAAAAAGATAACCACATCCGATTCGATGATGGCTTGCTCGGTTTGTCTGGCCATTTCGACCAGAATACCGCTTTTCGTTTCAGGCTCAAAGCCGCCCGTGTCGATCACCAAATACGGTGAATCACCTATCCGCCCTTCACCATAGTGACGGTCGCGCGTCAGACCGGGGAAGTCGGCTACAATCGCATCGCGTGAGCGTGTCAGACGATTAAATAAAGTGGACTTACCAACGTTGGGACGACCAACAATGGCCACTACAGGTTTAAATGTTGACCTCACTGCGCACCTAGCATAACTAAACGACCACCACCCGTTTGTACAAGCACACCATAGGGAGTGGCAGTCAACGGTGATTGAATAGCGCGACTATCGCCTACCGAAATACGGCCCTGTAACTGACCTGTATTAGGCTCGTAGAAGTGCACATAGCCCTGGTAATCACCAACAAAAACTTTATTGTTAAAATAAACCGGATTAGTTAAACCGCGATTCCGCAATTCATTATCCTGCCAAATAATCTCGCCGCTCGCACCGTCTAAGGCAGTCACTTCACCGTGCATACCAGAGGCAAATAGGCGATTTTGATAGGCGCCTAAACCAACCGAACTAGAAAAAGGACGAGTCCATTTTAGTTGAGGGGCCACTTGAGCACTACCGCCTTGATAACATAAAATCGCCCCTTGATAGCTGTTAGCGCATACCGCATCAGACACTCGTACCGGCAAACCAACAACATCAATGACCGAATCTAAATCGGTCGCACCGATCGCTGAACTAATTTTAATATCCCATAGCGGTCGACCATCCACTAAATTAAGTGCCACAATACGTCCTACTGGCACCGGCACAATCACTAAGTTGTCCACCACAATCATGCGGGTATCAGTCTTTAGTGATAGCAGTGCATTGGTACGCATGTATGACCACTGCAATTCACCGCTTTGGCGATCAAACCCTTGGACACGATAATCATCATTACGCACAACGATCATATTAGCGGCAACCACGGGTGGTGTTGAGCTTATAGTTGAGGTCTTACTTTCCCATAACTGCGAACCGCTGGCTGCATCCAAAGCAATAACACGACCATCACGCGTGGTGACGACAACGACTTGACCATCGGTACCCACGCCCGCCGCTAACTGCGTGCCTATATTTGTATTCCAGCGAACAGCGCCATTTGCTAGGGCTAGACGCGCAACTTGACCGTTTGGCGTTGCTGCAAAGACCTCATCACCCAACACGATAGGAGCAAAACCATGATCACCCGCAGAACCAATCGCTTGGGACCACACCAGATGACCCTGTGCAGTTTGCTCATAACTCGTTAACTCCACCGGGTCAAAACGACTTTCGGATGAAAATAAGCCGCAAGCACTTAAACTCATGGCACTCAGTGCAGCCACAGCAAATAAACGAGTTGATTTGAATTTAGCTTTGAGGTTGCTCATTTACCCCTCCTAATACATTAAGCTTGAACTGTACTGTCTGAATGAATTCAGCGCTTACGCCGGCAGTTTGTATTGCTTGAGACCATTGCTCAAGCGCACTCTTGAGCTCACCTTGAGCAAAATAGATATCACCGCGTTTATCAGCAAACAATGCCTCGTAACCACTGACATCCTGCGTTAATAGACTGAAAGCTGAATCATACTTTTCTTGATTCGTGTACAAGGTCGCTAATTGCAACTTGGCCGCACCTTGTAATTCTGGATGCTTATTAGCAGCATCTAACACACGCTGTAACTCGGCCTCAGCCTGAGCATCATCACCCTTATCAGCATAAGCACGTGCAGCCAACAAGGCCGCACGACCGGCGTAGACATTAGCACTGTACTTATCTTGTAAGATTTGATTAGCCTCTTGCAAACGACGTAAACTGGCCTCATCTTTGGCTTTATAGGTGCTATTTACAATATCATAATAGGCCAGCGCATTACGTGTTTGATAGCTTTGGTACCAGTTCCAACCATACCAACCTAAAATAGCCAATAAGATAACAAGTATCAGACCACTGAGTAGATTACCCCAACGCTCCCACCATGCCTTAAGCCGGTCAATTTTTTCCTGTTCTTCTAAATCAAAAGCCATGCTTTACTACTTCCTTTCTGCTAACACCTGAACTAAATCGGCTTGAGGCACCTCAAACTGATGTTCAATAGTACCATTTTCTGTTGCACGTAACGGCTTAAGTGCTACTTTATTCTGCGCTAATTCTTCCTCGCCGATCACAACCGCCCAACGAGCACCGCTGAGGTCAGCACGTTTAAATTGTGATTTAAAGCCACTTGAACCGGCGTGAACCATCACCTTCCAACCCGCATCACGACATTTTTCAGCCAATAAGGCAGCTACCTGTGAAGCCTTTTCGCCCTGATGCACAAAATAAATTTCTGTTTCTTGCGGACTCTCAAATACACCCTGCTCATCAGCTAACTCTAATAAACGTTCTAAGCCCAAACCAAAGCCTACACAAGGGGTCGCTTTACCGCCTAAGAGCTCAAATAAACCATCATAGCGACCACCACCACACACAGTACCCTGGGCACCCAAGGCATCAGTCACCCACTCAAAAACTGTGAGGTTGTAGTAATCTAGACCTCGCACTAAGCGTGGATTAATAACATAATCAATACCTGCTTGCTGCAGACGTTCACATACCGCCTCAAAATGCGCTTTAGACTCTGCCCCCAAATAATCAAATAATTTAGGTGCATTATTAGCCATCTCTTGCATGGTGGGATTTTTAGTATCAAGCACACGCAAGGGATTACTATACATACGACGCTTAGCATCTTCGTCTAAAATAGCCACATGCTTTTCCAAATAGGCAATCAATGCCTCACGGTGCTGTGCACGCTCAGCACTTTGACCTAAACAATTAAGCTCTAAACGAATATTAGTTAATTTTAATTTACGCCATAAACGGGCTAATAATAGGATGATTTCCACATCCATATCCGGCCCATCGAAGCCCATCGCTTCGACTGACAATTGGTGGAATTGACGATAACGACCCTTTTGTGGGCGTTCATGTCTAAAAACCTGCCCCATGGCATAAGCCCGCAGCGGACGCTCATATAACAGATTATGCTCAATAGCGGCTCGCACCACGCCAGCAGTAAATTCCGGACGCATCGTCAACATATCCTCAGGGTCGACTTTATCAGCGTCTTTTTTCATGGTGAAGGTGTACATTTCCTTTTCTACAATATCGGTCACCTCACCAATACCTCGTGCAAATAAACGGGTTTGCTCAAGAATGGGGGTACGGATATTTTGATATCCATATTGTGCGAGTAAGGATTTGATGATATTTTCTAGTTGCTCCCACTTATAACTTTCATTGGGCAAAATATCATTCATGCCGCGAATGGCATGAACTTTATTAAAGGTTTTTGACATAAGAACGATTTGTAAATAGTTTTAATTAAGACTTTTGACCATAACGCTGCTCAACATATGCTTCGACAATCTGTTGAAACTCTTCAGCGATACCCTCACCCTTTAGCGTCATGCGACGCTCGCCGTCAATAAATACTGGCGCCGCAGGCACTTCACCAGTGCCCGGTAGACTAATACCGATATCTGCATGGCGACTTTCTCCAGGGCCATTTACCACACATCCCATCACCGCCACATTCATATTTTCAACACCGGGATAGCGTTGACTCCATTCAGGCATACTTTTTCTTAAAAACTGCTGAATGCTATCCGCCAACTCTTGGAAAAACGTACTGCTAGTACGACCGCAGCCAGGACAAGCGACCACCATCGGTGTAAAGGCACGCAGTCCCATGGATTGAAGCATTTCCTGTGCCACAATCACTTCATTAGCGCGATTACCGCCCGGCTCAGGTGTTAATGAAATACGAATGGTATCACCAATCCCCTCTTGCATCAGCACTGCTAAGGCAGCCGTCGATGCGACGATGCCCTTGGAGCCCATCCCTGCCTCAGTTAAACCTAAATGCAAAGCATAATGACAGCGAGTAGCGAGATTACGGTAAACGGCAATTAAATCCTGCACATGACTGACCTTGCAAGATAAGATAATTTTATCTGCGGCCAGACCCAATTCCTCAGCGCGCATAGCATTGCTAATAGCCGATACAACCAGCGCTTCACGCATAACGGCCTGCGCCTCCCAAGGTTTGGCACGATGATTATTTTCATCCATCATCTTGGCCATCAAGTCCTGATCCAGGCTACCCCAGTTCACCCCAATGCGTACTGGCTTATTATTTTTGAGGGCGACCTCAATCATTTTGGCGAAATTATCATCGCGACGCTTGCCACCACCCATATTGCCGGGATTAATACGGTATTTTGAAAGAGCTTGAGCACATTCGGGATAATCACTTAACAACTTATGACCGTTATAGTGAAAGTCCCCCACCAAGGGTACATTAACGCCCATCTTATCAAGCTGCTCACGAATGGCTGGCACTTCTTTAGCCGCCTCCGATGTATTTACCGTAATACGCACTAACTCAGAGCCTGCCAAGGCTAATTCCTTGACCTGAATTGCTGTCGCAATCGCATCCGCCGTGTCAGTATTGGTCATGGACTGCACGACCACCGGGGCTGAGCCACCAACAGCAACAATCCGGTCCTGCCATTGAATGTTGACTTGGTGTGTATGGTGCCGTCTTAGTGGACCAACAGCAAATGGTTTATCACTCAACTCAAGATTTGTTTTTATCATCGTGTTTAAACAGCCTCAAACCAGTCTTTGACAAAGCCCAAATTGAGGTCATCAAAGCTAATCGCACCCTGCCAAAGTGCCACACCCAGCACGATCACAATCACTAATAACAACAAGAAAATGATGGTAAAAATGGAAAAACCACCCCCTTTAGGTGCTCCGGTCGGCGTAGGCGACATACGATAATCCAGACTACTGACTAAATTTGACTTGGACGCCTTAGCAACAGCGGGCTTATTACCCGTCTCACGAGTCAACATTTCAAGCGCTAACGCAGGATCAACGTCTAAAGCCTGGGCGTACTTACGCACCAAGGCACGTAAAGCAAAACCCTGAGGTAACAAATCCCAGTTTTTATCTTCAAGTGCTTGTAATTGACGCTTACTATATTTAGTCACATTAGCCACATCCTCTAAGCTTAAATTCTTACGAAGACGGCTGGCATGCAATAAACCGCCTAAGGAATCCGCTAATTCGGGCTGTGGCGCAGATTCTTTGCTTAAATCAGGCATTTGATCTTGAGGGTTCACTTTTGTACCTCGTATATTGGAATAACCCCATCGGCAACGGGAATCACCTCGTCACCACGGCGCTTTTGAGTAATTCTGGAGCGATCCTTAACATCACCCGCTAATTGACCACAGGCAGCATCAATATCATCACCACGTGTCTTACGCGTCGTTGTGATCACACCAGCCGCTTGTAGACGCTCGGCAAAAGCTCGCACTCGATTATTGGAAGAGCGCTTCAAACCAGATTGCGGGAAAGGATTAAATGGGATCAGATTTAATTTGCAACGCACCTCTTTAGCGATTGCAATTAATTCATCTGCATGCTGATCGGAGTCATTTACCCCATCAAGCATAATATATTCAAATGTTATGAAATCACGGGGCGCATGTGCTAAATAACGGTTACAAGCAGCAAGCAGCTCACGTAAAGGATACTTTTTATTTAAAGGGACCAAACGATCGCGTAAATCGTCATTTGGCGCATGCAATGAAACAGCCAAAGCCACGGGACAATCCTCAGCCAAACGATCCATCATCGGCACCACGCCAGAGGTGGAAACCGTCACCCGACGACGTGATAGGCCGTAAGCATTATCCTCAACCATTAATTTTAAGGCGGGCAATAACTCGCGATAGTTAAGTAAGGGCTCACCCATACCCATCATCACGACATTGGAAATGACGCGTAATGGTTCAACAGGCAATTGCCCATCGGTGCGTGCAGCGGATTGATTCTTGAGTAATTCAGCTCGCGCATACCAAAGCTGAGCAATTATCTCAGCCGTGGTGAGATTGCGGTTAAAACCCTGATAACCGGTTGAGCAAAAAGGACATGCCACAGTACAGCCAGCTTGACTTGAAATGCACAAAGTACCGCGATCATCCTCAGGAATAAAAACGGATTCGATGGCGTTATTATCGCCCACATCGAACAGCCATTTGCGCGTACCATCGCTAGAAATTTTATCCACGATAGGCGTAAGCGTGGCTACGGTGTAGCGATTTTGTAGCTCAGCACGAAAGTCCTTGGCCAAATCGCTCATACATGCAAAATCGGCTTCGCCGCGCTGATGCACCCAGCGCAGCAACTGCTTAGCACGAAAAGGCTTATGCCCTGCCGCCTGTAGTTCGGCGCTCAGGGCGTCTAAATCTAAGCCTAATAAGTTTTGCTTTTCAGTCATTGAAATAGAAATTGTATTACTTAGCGAAGAAGTACTCAATTTCAACGGCAGCCGTTTCAGGGGCGTCTGAACCATGTACTGCGTTAGCATCAATACTCTCAGCGAAATCAGCACGAATAGTGCCTGGCGCTGCTTCTTTAGGGTTGGTCGCACCCATCAATTCACGGTTTTTAGCAATCGCATTTTCACCCTCTAAGACCTGCACAAACACTGGACCAGAAATCATGAACTCAACTAAGTCATTAAAGAAAGGACGCTCTTTGTGCACTGCGTAGAAACCCTCTGCATCAGCGCGAGATAACTGCACCATTTTTGCTTCAACCACTTTAAGACCAGCTTTTTCAAAGCGAGAAATAATCTCACCAATCACATTTTTAGCGACAGCATCAGGTTTGATAATAGATAAGGTACGTTCAACCGCCATGGTTTGCTCCCAAATAAAAGTTTAATAGTAAAAAACAGATAAAAAGCTCAACTAGCATTTAAGCTCAAGAAAGCTACACTTAATGCCATAATGTGCTAATAAACGTAGCAATTAAGCCCATAAGTAATTGTTTATCAAGCACGGATTGGCACGACTCGATAAATTACTATTCGCTACTTAATGACTAATTTATGCGTATTTTTGAGCTGTTTTACAGAATCACTCATTTTAACATGCAAACAGTTGCTCTTACACCTTAAAATAGAGCATTAAAAAGAAAAAACATGATTTTGTAACACTTGAATTAATCCAGTATTTAACGACGGTAATCAAATGAATCAAACCCCTCTGAGCGATGAACTTGCCAAAAGTTTTGAGCCTAAAAACATCGAATCTTCCTGGTATGATCGGTGGAATGAATTAGGTATTTTTAAAGCGGGACAGTTTACCCAAACCACCTCACCCGAAAGTGGTAAGCCATATACCATTCAATTCCCACCACCAAACGTCACCGGTACCCTACATATGGGGCACGCTTTTAACCAAACGGTGATGGATAGTTTAATCCGTTACCACCGGATGCTCGGTTGTGACACGGTCTTTGTGCCCGGCACCGACCATGCCGGCATTGCGACTCAAATTGTTGTTGAACGCCAATTAGATGCACAAAAAATCTCTCGCCATGACTTAGGACGCAAGAAGTTTATCGATTGCGTCTGGGACTGGAAGGAAAAGTCCGGCAACACCATGATGTCGCAGTTCCGTCGCTTAGGCTCCTCAGCTGATTGGAGTCGTGAGTACTTCACCATGGACGAGCGCATGAGTAAGGGTGTGATTGAGACCTTTGTGCGCCTATATGAACAGGGTTTGATTTATCGTGGCAAGCGCTTAGTTAACTGGGACCCCGTACTAGGTACAGCGGTTTCTGACCTAGAGGTTGAAAACACCGAGGAAAGTGGTCTGCTCTGGCATATTCGCTATCCGCTGGTGGAGCCGGTGAATGGCTTAAGCCATGTCGTGGTTGCGACAACCCGCCCTGAAACGATGCTTGGTGACGCAGCCGTCATGGTACATCCTGAGGATGAGCGCTATCAGCACTTAATCGGCAAGGAAGTGATTTTACCGATTAGTAATCGCGTAATTCCGATTATTGCCGATGACTATGTCGACAAAGACTTCGGTACCGGAGTCGTCAAAGTCACACCCGCGCACGATTTTAATGACTATGCGGTTGGTCAGCGCCATCATCTGGAGTTGATTAATATCCTCACGCTAGACGCTAAAATTAACGAAAATGCCCCAGCACAGTACCAGGGCATGGATCGTTTTGAGGCTCGTCAAGCCATTTTAGAGGCATTAAAAGAACTAGATTTATTAGCAGAAATTAAACCTCATAAATTAATGGTGCCGCGTGGCGATCGTACTAAAACCGTACTTGAACCAATGCTAACCGATCAATGGTTTGTGGCTATGTCCAAACCCGCTCCCGAGGGCACCTATCACCCCGGCAAAAGCATTACCGAAGCGGCTTTAGAGGCGGTGAGTAGTGGTGAGATTAAGTTCCACCCTGAGAATTGGGTCAACACCTATAACCAATGGCTAAATAATATTCAGGATTGGTGTATTTCGCGTCAACTCTGGTGGGGCCATCAGATCCCTGCGTGGTACAGCAAAGACGGACAGGTATTTGTTGCGCGCACCGAGAGTGAAGCGCTAAAACAAGCCAAAAAAGCTGGTGTTGAGGGCCCGCTCACTCGTGATGAGGATGTGCTAGATACCTGGTTCTCCTCTGCTTTAGTACCCTTTACTACCATGGGCTGGCCGGAGAAAACACCTGATTACAATCGCTACATGCCTTCCAATGTGCTGGTCACAGGTTTTGATATTATCTTCTTCTGGGTTGCTCGGATGATTATGATGAGCAAGCACTTAACCGGTCAGATCCCGTTTAAGCAGGTCTACATTCATGGTCTGATTTTAGATGCCCAGGGTCAGAAAATGTCAAAATCCAAGGGCAATACCCTGGATCCAGTCGATATTATTGACGGCGTGGACTTAGAAACGCTAATCAAAAAGCGCACAGAGGGTCTAATGAATCCTCAGCAAGCGGCACAAATTGAGAAAACCACGCGCGCCAATTTCCCTACCGGTATTGAGCCTTATGGTGCTGATGCACTACGCTTTACCATGGCTGCTTACGCCACGCCGGGCCGCAATATGAACTTTGACTTGAACCGCTGCGGGGGTTATCGCAACTTCTGCAATAAGTTGTGGAATGCGACTCGCTTTGTGTTGATGAATGTGGAGGGTCATAGCCTTGACAAATCCGAATTCGAATTAAGTTTTGTCGATCGCTGGATTATTAGTGAACTACACAAATTCAAAAAGGTCGTTGCTAAAGCCTTTGCCGACTACCGCTTCGATATCCTCGCCAACGCCATTTACCATTTTGTATGGGATGTCTATTGCGATTGGTACTTGGAGATGGCCAAGGTACAGCTACAAAATCAAAATGAAGCGTTGCAGCGTGGCACACGTCGTACCCTAATTAATGTGCTAGAGTCCTTATTGCGCATCGCTCACCCGGTGATTCCTTTTATCACCGAGGAATTGTGGCAAAAAGTGGCACTAGCCGCCGGCGTCATGACAAAATCGCAAAAAACCTCCATTAGTATCAGACCGTATCCTCAAGCCAATGACAGCTTAATTGATGAGAACGCCATTGCCATGGCTGAGGATCTGCAAGCACATATTGAGGCAATTCGTGTATTACGGGGCGAAATGCAACTCTCCCCTGCTGAGCGCGTGCCGCTACTGGCCGTCGGCGATGCAGACAAGCTAACTAGCTATGCCCCTTATTTACGAGCATTGGCCAAGCTAAGTGAGGTGCAGATTGTGGACGAGTTGCCTGATCTCGGCTTCCCAGTACAAAGCTTGGGACAAAGCCAATTAATGCTTAAGGTAGAAATTGATAAAGAAGCTGAATTGGCTCGCTTAACTAAGGAGCTACAACGCTTAGAGGGTGAAATTGCCAAGGCACAAGCGAAGCTAAATAACCAAAACTTCGTTAGCAAAGCCCCTATCGCTGTGGTAGAACAGGAGAAAGAGCGTGTAGTTAAATTTGGCGAACAATTAGTGCAAGTTAAAGAGCAAATGGCTAAACTCGCTAGCTAAACTCCCTTTTTAAGCAGTAAAAAAATAGCAGCTGTATTTCAACCATACAGCTGCTATTTTATTAGCAATCAATTAAGCAATGACTTACATGCCAACGGTTGATTGCTTAAAGGTTTCTAAAGCCTGCTCACAACCTGGGGCTAACATGGATTTATCAGCCACCGTATTTAATTGTTGCTTCGTGCTCTCAACCATTTGTTTGTAGCTATCAGCCATTTGAGGATGTTTTTTTGCAAAGTCTTCTACCGCATTAAAGTAATCCTCACATGCTTTAGGTATATCAGCCGCATGAGCCATAACAGATACTGAACATAACGCAGCGGCAGCGAATAATTTTAATTTCATACTATCGATCCTTTTAATGATTTACCAACAATCGTGTTAATCATTACATATCCATATGACAACAGAATGACGGTTTTATGGCAGAAATATGACGCTTAACAAATACTTAGGGCGTTTGATCCAATCATCAAACGCCCTATCGATCAATAGCAAAAATCTAAATCAGCTTATTTAAGTCCTGAATGATCCCTTCCAACTCCGCACGGATGGTTTGCAGATCATTGGCTGGAATACGCACCGCAGCATCTGCTTCCTCCTGCTGGCGTGGATTACCCAAGCGATTACGTGCGCCGGCAATCGTAAAGCCCTCATCATATAGCAGGGTACGAATTCGCCGAATCAATAATACCTCATGATGCTGGTAATAACGACGATTACCTCGGCGTTTGACCGGATTAAGCTGGGTAAACTCCTGCTCCCAATAACGCAGCACATGCGGCTTTACCTGGCAAAGCTCAGCCACTTCACCAATGGTGAAATAGCGTTTAGCAGGGATGGGTGGTAACTCTACTGTGACAGTTTCTTGAATTTCGGTTTGTTCCATCGCATCTTTAGCCTAAACCACTGAGGGTAGGCATTTGTAATTGTTTTGACTTATCAAAGTGTAGCACAAAACCGACTATTATCGT
The DNA here is from genome assembly GCF_001808335.1 of Oligella sp. HMSC05A10. Taxonomy (NCBI): domain Bacteria; kingdom Pseudomonadati; phylum Pseudomonadota; class Betaproteobacteria; order Burkholderiales; family Alcaligenaceae; genus Oligella; species Oligella sp. HMSC05A10. Next base: position 61,637 of record NZ_KV792953.1, read on the forward strand.
GCACCTCTAATACGGCAATCTCGGTCTCTAAAAAGATTAAGGCGGTTCATTGCAGATTAGCAACAGCCCGCCCTAATGCTACAAAAGGCCAATAATATCTAATCGGCACAATCCTCAACCAGCTCTTTTAACTTCTGACTGGCATGAAATGTCACCACTCGACGAGCAGAAATCGGAATCAAATCACCGGTCTTGGGATTACGACCTGGACGCGCGGCTTTATCTCTTAATTGGAAATTACCGAAACCGGAAATTCTCACCGCTTTACCCTCGATTAATACATCGCTGATTTGCGCAAAAAAACCATCAACAATATCTTTTGCCTCACGTTTATTAACACCGACGCGATCATATAGTAATTCAGTTAAATCGGCCTTAGTTAACGAAGGCTTTACTGATGTAGTCATCTATTATTCTCCCCGAACTATCGTAATCTAAGACCCAGTTTTTCAACGAGGGTATTAAGAATTTTGCTCATTAACTGCTCCACCTGAGCATCTTCCAGCGTGGCTTTGGCATCTTGCAGCATAAAGCGCATGGCTAAACTGCGTTCGTTCTGTTCAGATTTAGGATCCTTCCAAACATCAAATAATGTAACATCCCGAAGAATACCCTCAGCCTGTATGGGTGCTAAGGCATCCATTACTTGTTGGTAAGCAATATCAGCAGGAGCCCAAACTGCTAAGTCACGGATCACCACCGGTTGCTTGGAAATTTCCTTATACGCTGCTAAGTCATGTGCCATCAGTGGTGCAATGTCAATTTCAAACACCACAGGTGCCGTCGGCAGATCCAACTCAGCTAACCATTGTGGATGAAGTTCGCCGATGATACCAATTTTTTGATCACGATAAAAAATCGTCGCACTACGACCCGGGTGTAAGGCCGGATGTGCTTCGGCCACAAAGCGCAAGTCCTTGGCCTGTGAACCCAACAAGTTTACTAGATCATTTTTCAAATCGAAAAAATCCACTTGCCGTGATTTCTCACCCCACTGCTCGGGCAATGCTAAGCCCCAACTGGCTGCCGCAAAGTACAACGGTTGATGAATGCCTTTTACCGTCGTTTCACTGGCCTCAACCTGAGGTGCATCAAAAAACACTCGACCTAACTCAAAAATACGCACACGATTCTGACGGTATTTTGCATTGTGTGAGATGGTTTTTAATAAGCCGCCAATTAAGCTTGTACGCATCACCGCATACTGCGCAAAAATCGGATTTAAAAGACGGATGGGCTTATCGTTATTTTGATAATTACGCTCCCAACTTTCATCCACAAAGCTATAATTCACTACTTCCTGATAGTCCATAGCCGCCATCAAATGACGGAAAACATGCTCTGAACGACGTACCTCAGGGAATGGGAAAATACTGGCTTGTGCAATTGGTTCACGGGCTGGGATACGTTCAAAGCCATACACCCGTGCCACTTCTTCAATTAAATCCTCTTCAATGGCGATATCAAAACGATAAGAAGGTGCCTTGACCGTAAAGACCTGCTCCGCATCAACTTCAAAATCAAACTCCAGATTAGTGAAGATTTGCTTTACCTCTTCTAGCGAAACCTCAACGCCCAAAACCTTATTACATCGGTCTAAGCGCATTGAGACTGCCTTACGTTCAGGTAAATTGATGATCTGGTCCTGCACCGGGCCGGCACGACCGCCACAAATCTCAAGAATTAAACGGCTAATATACTCAATATGCTCAACAATATTTAAAAAGTCGACACCACGCTCATAGCGATAAGCCGCTTCGGATGAGATTTTATACTTACGGGTTAGGCCCGCAATGGCATCGGGGAACCAGAACGCAGCTTCTAGATAAATATCCTGCGTCTCCAAATCCACTGCAGTCGCATCACCACCCATCACACCAGCTATGCTCTCTGGCCTATCCTCATAACAAATAACACCAGTATCCTCGCTTAGCTCAACCTCTTCACCCACGAGTAGCTTTAACTTTTCACCAGCACGAGCCCAACGTACACTTAAGCCCTTAGCGGTATCGATGTTTTTAATATCAAACACGTGCGTTGGTCGACCCAGTTGCAACATCACATAGTTGGAAATATCCACCAAAGCTGATACTGGACGCATACCCGCTGCGATAATGCGTTGTTTAATATAATCTGGGGTCTCAGCCTTGGCATTCACACCACGAATAATACGACCAGCAAAGCGACCGCATAAATCCGGTGCCTCCACGCGCACTGGCATGGACTCGTCTAAGCTCACCTCCACTGGTGTGAAATCCAGCTTTTGCAACTTAGCGCCGGTTAAGGCTTGCACCTCACGCGCCACACCATATACGGATAAACAATCAGCGCGGTTTGGAGTTAATTTAAACTCAATCACTTTATCGTCTAAATTTAGCGCTTGTCGAATATCGGTACCGACCTCCATGCTATCGTCCAGAATCATCAAACCGGCATGCTCGTCACTAATACCTAATTCACGTGCTGAACACAGCATACCGAGTGATAACTCACCGCGTAACTTGCCCTTTTTAATCTTAAAATCACCAGGCAAGACTGCACCAACACGCGCCATGGGTACCTTAATACCCGCTGCGGCATTGGGCGCACCACAAACGACCTGTATCAACTCACCGGAACCATCATCGACCTGACAAATACGCAATTTATCGGCATTTGGGTGCGCTGCGATCGCTTTAACCTCAGCCACCACCACCCCTTCAAAGGCCGGCGCTAGGGTTTCAACGCCTTCAACCTCAAGACCTGACATTGTCAAGCGATGACAAATGTCCTCCGTAGATAAGTCCGGATTGATTAAACTTCTTAACCAAGATTCTGAAATAAACATAGTAAATTCTATACAAAAAACGAATGGGATAGGAAATGAATACTTCGTTTAAACCTAAATCAACTAGCGATTAAATTGCTCTAAGAAACGCAAATCACCTTCGTAGAATAAACGTAAATCATTAACGCCATAACGCAACATGGTGAGACGTTCAATACCGGAACCAAAGGCAAAACCCATGTATTTTTCTGGATCTAAGCCAAAATTGCGTACTACGTTCGGGTGCACCTGACCCGCCCCGGAAATTTCCAACCACTGCCCTTTCATCGGTCCGCTATTAAACATCATATCGATCTCGGCGGAAGGTTCGGTAAAGGGAAAGAAAGATGAACGGAAACGCAACTGAATATCGTCCGTCTCAAAAAATGCTTGTAAAAACTTGGTATAAACGCCTTTGAGTTCGGCAAAAGAAATATTTTCATCGATCCACAAGCCCTCCACCTGGTGGAACATCGGGCTATGGGTCGCATCACTATCCACACGATAAGTACGGCCAGGCGCAATCACCTTAATCGGTGGTTTATGCTGACGCGCATAGCGCACCTGCATCGGACTGGTATGGGTACGTAACATCAAGGGCAAACCCGCTTCATCTTGATGGTCGATATAAAAGGTATCCTGCATGGAGCGTGCGGGGTGATTTAGCGGATTATTTAAGGAGGTAAAGTTATACCAGTCTGTCTCAATCTCAGGACCATCAGCCACATCAAAACCAATGGAACGGAAAATACCCTCAATCCTTAAAGTCGACTGTATTACTGGATGCAATCCACCGCGATTTAAACCACGGCCGGGTAAGGTCACATCAATTTTTTCAGCTGCCAGACGCTGCGCCAATTGCTCCTCGGCAAAACGTTCGCGACGCGCAGTCAGCAAAGCCTCAATCTCTCGTTTGATTTGGTTAATGCGCTGGCCGACTGCTTTTTTCTCCTCAACAGGCAAGCTGGCGAGTCCCTTAAGTAAGCTGGTAACGGCACCGTTTTTACCTAAAAATTTAGCTTTTTCATTTTCCAGACTGGCCACATCAGGCGCTGCTGCAAATTTTTCTTCTGCTTGTTTAATTAAGTCGTCTAAGGATTCAGTCATTGTCCAAACCATTGATAAAAAAATAGGCGGGATCCTAAAATAGAACCCCGCCTTGATATGAATACAGAATTGCTACACTGTATCTACGTGCTTAACAGTCTAACTTAAGCGGCAAGGGCTGCTTTAGCCTGTTCAACCACTACTTTAAAGCCAGCTTTGTCATTTACCGCCATATCGGCTAATACCTTACGGTCTAAGTCGATGGAGGCTTTACGTAAACCAGCGATAAAGGCGCTATAGGTCACACCGTGCTCACGAACCGCTGCGTTAATACGAGCAATCCAAAGTGAACGGAAAGTGCGTTTTTTGTTGCGACGGTCACGATAAGCGTATTGACCCGCTTTCATTACCGCTTGCTTAGCAACACGGAAAACATTACCGCGACGACCGCGGAAACCTTTAGCTTCAGCTAATACTTTTTTATGACGAGCACGGGCAGTCACACCACCTTTTACACGAGGCATCTTCTTCTCCTAATTATGCGTAAGGCATCATGGCTTTGATTGAAGGTACATCAGACTGATGAACCTCAGTAGTGCCACGTAATTGACGTTTATTTTTTGTGGTTTTCTTAGTTAAGATATGGCTTTTAAAGGCAAAACCACGCTTAACGGTACCACCCGGACGTACGCGAAAGCGCTTAGAAGCACTTTTTTTGGTTTTAATTTTAGGCATAATAACACTCTAAATTGATTGCTAAAACTAGGTGGCTACAATGAGGTGCAGCACTTTTTTGACCTAATAATAACGAGTTATAAGCTCCATAAAATAAGGGCTCACATAAAGTATCACTACCTTATGACTAGGCTAGGAATAACTGAAATCTCTTAAGACTATGCAGTTAGGACTGGCGCAAACGAGCCCAAACTCGATGAAGCGTGTTGTGAATACCAAAAATCCGCAAAGAAATTGCGATAAATAGATAATTCAACAAGCCTAATATCATATCATCAAGCAACTGAGCTGTCTAGCAAACTTGCCATATCTTATAAGCATTAATCAGGCAATGGCTTAATTTCGCCTATCTTCGTTGAATTTGCATAAATATTGTGGTTTTTATGCCTTGAGACCTTAGCAATTGAAATTTATCATGATGCTTTTGACTGTCCGGTGATAATACATGATCAAACAGCTTTTACGCACATCTTGTGTTTGCCTCTTAAGCCTGATGCTAGGTGGCGCTTATGCGAGTGAGCATAGTGCAAGCATCAAGCAAAGCATTGCAACTGATACTAACTGGCCTCATCAAAAACCAATTACCGTGATTGTACCCTATACACCTGGCGGTGCAACCGATACGGTCACTCGTATAGTGATGAATGAGCTCTCCAAACGACTTGGTCAACGCATTATCATTGATAATCGTCCGGGCGCCAACGCCACCATCGGTACAGCGCAATTAGCTCGCTCGCCGGCAGATGGTTATCATTTTGCCACGGTGATTGCTGCGCATGCGGTCAACCCTCATTTGTATCAACTCCCCTACAATGAGGAGTCCTTTGCGCCAGTAACGCAACTGGCCGAGCTGCCTATGTTTTTATTTGTTTCTAAGGCGCTGCCAGTCGATAATGTGGCTGAGCTTGTTGATTATGGCAAAAAGCATCATTTAAACTTTGCCTCAAGTGGCACCGGCTCCAGTGCCCATATGATTGCCTTGCATTTTGCCAATATTAATCAACTCGAGATGACACATATTCCCTATCGTGGCAGCGCACCGATTATTAGCGATTTATTAGCCGGTAGAGTCGATATGGTATTTGACCCGATTTTAGTGCCAATGCCTTATGTAAAAGCGGGTCGGCTAAAGGTGCTAGCGCTGTCGGCTAAGAGCAAATGGCCTGATGAGCCTAGCATCCCCTTGATGACAGAGCTTGGTTATCAACACTTTGATCTTTCCTCATGGGTCGCTCTGATCAGTCCTAAGCACACCCCTGATGCCATTATCGAAAGAATGACGGAGGAAATTGCTGCTATTCTAAAAGACGATCAAGTGCAGCAAAAATTCACGCAAGCCGGCTTTATCCCCAAAGCCAGTAGCGCTGCGGCAATGGCTCAGCTGATCGCAAAGGATAGTCAACGCTATAAACAAATTATTGATAAAAACCGGATCCAATTGGAGTAGCTTAGGGTCTAGCTGTAACGCCAGACACTGTGCCTAGCAAGCTGTATTAGGCAACCATCGTATTGAAGCACAACACCCTTGCTAGATCACACCCTGCTCTCGAAGCTGATGAAGTGTTGCTTGATCAAAACCCAAGCTAAGCAAAACCTCATCCGTGTCCTGCCCTAATGTAGGCGCCTTACGCTCGACGCCGCCGGGAGTTTTACTCAGTTTGGGTAGGATACCCGGTAAGGTCACCGCTGTACCATCCTCTAACTCTCCTTGAATGAGCATCTCACGCGCTTGATAATGCGGATCCTTAAAAATATCTGCCACATCATATACTCTACCCGCCGGCACTCTGTGCTCATGCAATGCCTGCAAGACCTCATCCAAACTATGCTGAGCCGCCCATTGAGCGATAACGCCATCAATGTATTCCGCTTCAGCAACACGACCGTCATTATGCGCAAAAGCCGGATCCTCTGCCATGTCCGGTCGTCCTATCAACAACATCAAACGCTTAAAAATACTATCACCATTGCCGGCGATTAAGGCGTATTTGCCATCGGCACATAAATAGGCATTGCTTGGTGTAATGCCTGGCAAACTACTACCAGCAGGCTGTCGTACCTCACCAAAATGTGCGTATTCGGCGACCAGACTCTCCATCATATTGAACACAGATTCATATAAGGCCACATCAACCACCTGACCACCGCCCTGTTGTACCTCACGATGACGTAAGGCCATCAAGGCACCAATCACCGCATGCAAGGCAGCTAAAGAATCGCCAATCGAAATACCCACACGTACCGGCGGTCTACCCGGCTCCCCACTTAGATGCCTAAACCCCGCCATCGCTTCGCCTACCACACCGAAGCCGGGTCTATCCCGATAAGGCCCTGTCTGTCCATAACCGGAAATCCGAACCATAATTAGGGCTGGATTAATACTTTTTAGCGTGTCTTCATCCAAGCCCCAACTTTCTAGGGCACCGGGGCGGAAGTTCTCCACGAGAATATCAACCTCTTTAACTAGTCGTCGAATAATTGCCTGCCCCTCTGGGGAGCGTAAATTCACCGTGACGGATTTCTTATTACGCGATTGAGAGGCCCACCAAACGGAGGTACCCTCATGTAATAAACGCCACTTTCTCAGCGGATCACCGCTCAATGGCGGCTCGATTTTGATCACTTCAGCACCAAATTCGGCAAGAATTTTGGTGGTAAAAGGTCCGGCAATTAACTGCCCCAACTCTAACACTTTAATACCGTCTAATGGGCGCATGATGGAGTCCTACACAGTATAAATTAACATTTAAAATGCTATTCTAGCACCTAAATCAATGATGGATAGCCGTGCCTTTTCTCGCTTCATACCAATAGAGCCTCGCCTCTTCCTTTTTTGAAAAAGGCTGTCTGCAAGCAATCGCTAGCGCTACATCCTCCCTTTCAATCAGCTCTGCGCCTCGCATATCAGCGGCGCTACGTGCAAGCTTAAGTACCGACTGCACAATACGGGCCGACCACGCCTTTTGCTGCGCTGTAATTTCTAAATAGCTCTGATCCTTAGGCCGTAAGCGACAAAACTCAGTCAGCTGCAGTGTATTTAAATCCACATTAAGTACGCCTTGACGTTGTAATTGATGTGCTCTACACAAACTGACTCGTTCCCGCACCAGCACTGAAGTCTCGGCCGGCTCAGTTTCTAAGTAACTGCCACTGAGCAGCGGTAATTTATAGTGAATATCAATGCGCTCCAATAAAGGGCCAGAAACACGCGCTTGATACTGATTAATCGCCCGATGCGTACAAGTACAATCAATCTCCGGGTGGTCTAAATAACCGCAAGCACAAGGATTAGTCGCGGCAACGAATTGAAACTTCGCCGGATAACGCTGCTGATAATGTGCTCGTGCAACACTGATCTCACCAGATTCCAACGGCACTCGCAAGGCCTCTAAAGTACTACGCTTAAACTCGGCCAACTCATCTAAAAATAACACCCCGTGATGCGCTAAACTCAACTCGCCTGGATAGGCATGCACACCACCCCCTAACAGGGCTGGATCGGAAATGGAGTGATGCGGTGCCCTAAATGATGGTCTATAGCCCCTATCCACAATGCCATTCGCTGACACACTTTGAATGGCGATACGCTCTAGCCGCTGTAGATTAGTTAAATCTGGCAAAATCGTTGGTAAGCGCTGTGCCAACATCGTCTTACCCACACCAGAAGGTCCACTAAATAAAAGACTATGCCCACCACTTGCTGCTAGTTCCAACAAATAACACGCCTGCGCTTGACCGCGCACATCAGATAAACATAGCCCTGGTTCTAGCATCATAGCAGCAGCATCACTCGCAACGCCCGCCACCGCATCAAGTCTATCGGCAGTGTATGGTGTCAGCTCTCGCTTCCCTGCCAAGTACGCCACCACCTCGCTCAGACTATCTGCACCTATCACGCTTAAGCCCTCAACCAAGGAAGCCATCGCCGCATCGCTTTTAGGCATAATCAAGACCGCTGCAGGATCACTTTTATAGATGGACAAAGCCAAAATTAATGGTGATTGGATAGCAGTCAAGGCGCCCGTCAATGACAGTTCACCGACAAAGTATAAGTGTGGTAGACGCCGTTGAAGCTCACGCGAAAGGTGTAATTGCCCAGTAGCCATTAAAACCCCCAACGCAATCGCTAAATCAAAGCGTCCAGAGTCTTTAGGCAAATCAGCGGGTGATAGATTAACCGTGATACGGCCAAGCGGAAACTCATAGCCAGAGCTAAGAATGGCGGTACGCACACGATCTCGACTTTCTTTAACCCCAGTGCTCACCTGACCGACGACTAAAAAACTAGGTAGGCCGGGACCTATATGAACCTCTGTACGCACCAAGGTGGAAGTCATCCCAATGGGTGCGCAACTATTCAAAACAGCAAGCGCCACATCATCTCCTTCTAAAGCAGTTAGTATCAGTTTGCATGAAGATGAAAGCGCTGCGTAGTCTTAGGACATTTTTGTCCTAGTGAAGAACACTCCGTAGTGATTTTAGGAAGTGCTAGTTCTGCACTGGTCCATCGGTGCTCACAAGACAATCAAAAAGGGGCGGATTAGTCTCACGCCCCTATCACTTGTTAAACAGTAAAGCAGTCTCTCTTAGCCTCGGTATTTGTCAAGATAGTTGTCACTCATACAT